>CAZJSX010000033.1:0-10989 GCA_964548845.1 uncultured bacterium
CTTTTGGTCCCCATATATAGCCATCAAAATATTTAGCTCCTGGTATATCTCGGAATGAAAAGCATACATAATCTTCAGGTAGTGCAAATTCCAGTGCAGGCACTGTAACGAATTGCGGAAGCAATTTGTTCACTCTTAATGGTTCCCAATGAGCTTCATTGATTTTATCAGCATGAATATAGGTTTCTAAGTAAAAGAGGGTGATTATTATAAATATTTTTTTCATAAAGTTTCTCAATTAGTTTCTTTGTTTGAAATTTTTAATTCAGGTTCAATTGAAGCATCTTTTTTGCTTTGTGATTTCAGAATGGCAACAGCGTCTTCGTAAGGTTCATATTTACAGGTATAAAATGTTTTCGTGTTGTTTTTAGGGTCATCAGTATAAAAACCTAGGCGGTTATTTCTATAATTTATCACTTTGAAATCAGGATAATATACTTCTTGTTTACCCAAATCTACAACAATAACAACTTCTATATTTTTTTGATCGAAGCCTTCTTTATTAAAAAATAATTTTAATTCGTCGTTGTTGTTAGCGTTGTTCACAATTTGGCTTACGCAGTCCATAATCAGGATTCTCCCCTCATCTCTGGGGAGTTTTTTAGGAATATGAAAGTTCCAAGATAACTCTTTAACTCCATCATAAAGAGAAGTTCCAAATCCACTTGATTTCATGTTGTATTTCTTATTTAACAAGTTGGCTTGAGAATCAATAAATTTATGTGCAGCAGCTGTAATTGTAAGCTCTGATGAAAAAGGTTGAGATTGTGATTGAGAAGAAGAGAGAGGTTGTGCGCAACTAGAAATAAAAATTAAAAGTAAAATAAAGTAAAATTTACTTAGTTGCATGATTTGCCGAAGCCAATTCAGTTTCAAGTAAAACGTCCTCTCTACCTTGAGCTTTCAAAATAGATGCCACTTCATCATATGACTCATATTCACTAGTATGATAACCATGTTGTTTTTGAGGATCTTTAGTATGAAAACCTAATTCATTATTACAAAATCCAAAAGCACAAATTTCAGGATAGTAAATACGAGAACCTTTAGATGTTACAAGAATAGATATACTAACATTTTTTTGCGTAAAGCCATCATTATTAAAAAAAGTTTTCAATTCAGAATCATGATTTGCGTTTTTAACAATCTGACTAACGCAGTCCATAATCAAAATTCTTCCTTCATCTTTAGTTAATTTTTTAGGAATATCAAAATACCATGTTAATTTTTTTACTCCATCATAAAGTGAAGTTCCTATCCCTCCACAAGACATATTATATTGACTATTCAACAAAGAAATTTGTGAGTTAATGAATTTATGAGCAGCCAAAGTAATAGTTAACTCTGCTGATATAGGCTGCGTTTGAGGAGGGGAAGGTTGTTTATTACAACCTGATAATAACATGATAACAAAAGTGAGTATCAATTTTAAGTTATTCATTATCAATAATCTCTTTGGTTATATTTTTATAATATTGATCTAATTTATCATCAAACGTCGGACTCAAAAAAGCATGATCAAAACCAGGAGCATCGGGGTGAGGGTCTAGATAAGTCGTTGTCGTCATTGCAGCTAGTCTTCCTTGATGATCAAAAAGATGTATTCCATCGCCTGTACTTGCTAAATGTTGCACGTCTTTTAAGTCTGTTGAAACAACATATCCTGCCGGAGCTACTCCTAAAACACAAATTCTACTTAACATCTCTTCAGGTACTAAAGCAAGGGCATTTCGATTGATTGCTGCACCGTAGCTATGACCTGCCAAGTATACAATATTCTTAGGATCTGCATTGAGATAGTTTGTAATATTCTCGGCCAATAAATATGTGGCTTCAGTTGCCTCATAGTGATATACAGCGTTATGGGCTTTAGCTGAGTCCTTAACTACTCCTTGAGTAGGTTTATAAACTCCATGAACATTATAACCACCTAACATTTCTGAAATAGCTGTAGTATTTTTTTTCAAATCTTCAGCCGTAGTGCCAACACCTGGTGTAAACATTATCATAGCATGTTTAAATTCCGGGCGATTCAAAGAAACTATTTTAGACTGTTGAGAAGGACTTGCACAACTTTGAATATTTAAATTAGCCAATAAATAATCGGATTCTAAACTAAAATAATTGCACTCTGCCATTGCTTGTTCACGACCTCTAGCATCTTTAATTCTACTTCTAACAGCTTTTAATGAAGGGTCATAAGGTTTAAATTTTTCATTATCAATAGTCTGAATAATGCCCAAATCAGTCATAAGATTATTAGAAGTGCGTCCCGAAATAGGGTCAAAATCTGAAAGAAATGGTTTATCACTAACTGGAGGATGCCGGAAATCATGTATTTTATGAACACTGCCAACCATAGTTTGTAGTAGAGCTCGATTGCCCTCTGTATTAGAGAGCATCTTATTGACTCCTCCAATAACAGGGATTAACTGTGGCCAATTAGATCCTATTGTTGTCGCGTTTATTTTCAGTGTATCAGTGAATTGGTTGCCGTATGACTGAATTGTTTGTTTGGCTTTTTCTATATTTGTAATTATGGCGCCTTTAGTGACCCCTGCTGTAACTTGATAAGCAGAGGATAATGCAGGAGCGTGAATAGTATTAGAATATTGATCATAAGTAGGCACAAGGGATTGATCTGGGACTTGAGTTACTTGATGAAGTTTATTAGATACTTTTTGTGCAAGAGCTTGTCCAGACTTTTTGATTTCTTGTGATAAATGGACAACAGCATCTCCATACTTTTTACGATGCTCTTCAATCTCTATTTTCATTTTTTCTGTTTCGGCACTCAATTTGGCAATTATACCGTCTGCGCTATTGCATATATACTTATAGATCTTCTCTTTCTCAGTAAGAAGGGGTGCCTCTGAGAATGGTCTTGAATCAGGATTTAACTTCTGAGATGGGAATAGTTCTTGTTCACTATTTTTAGGGATATAAGTAAATGAAGATGGATCAAAATGATTTCCTGGAAGATGATTATTTGGCCCAGCAGTTGACTTCATGAGCTCAGCTAATTTACTAGTATCGGCAGAAGGCGCAGGGACCTCTGCTTGCGGACTAACTTTTTGGGAAGGGCTCTCAACTTTTTCTTCAGTCTGATTATCCTCAGTAGACTGAGCTGCCCCAATGACCCCAGCTAAACCTGCTCCAGATGCCGCTGCTCCCTCAGCAATTGCAGCAGCGCCAGCAGCCTTAATAATAACCACAGCTGCAGCTATGGCAATCGCAGCTGCTACAACAGCTACCACTGTTATAATGATCGCTTTGCGATGTTTTTTTATAAATTGCCCAATATTTTTAAAGAAATCTTTCCCTTTCCCATACTTTTTGGTGAAAAGCTTTCTTGGTAAATCTTGTGAAGAAGTGCTATCCAGAGAATCAAAAAAAGTATTTCTTCCTTGGTAAGAGAAGAGTTGCTCAATGTCGTTTTCTAAACTTTTCTGATCCTGAGTATTTTGGGTTCCTCTTTTAGCGTAATCAATAAGTAGTGAAGTTGCCTTAAAAAGATCCTCTTCAGAGGCGCTTTGCTCAAATCGACCTTGTTCGATATCATCTAAAAAATGCTCTACCTCTTCAACAGTAATAGAATATTTCTTAGGGTTTTCAAGTCGATGAAGTAAAGACTTGAAATTAGCCTTTTTTTGACAAGACTGATTGAAGTTTTGTATTAAAAGGATTTCACGATTGCCAAGTAGAGAAGATGAGGTTTCTTTTCCGAAATCAAAGAGCTTGGAATTATTCTTCAAAGGCTTTTGAAGTGGCAAGTGAGGCTGAAGGAAATTAATTTCTGAAAAATAATTTTTTGAAAGTGTTGTAGTTGGCATTCTTTTCTCATAATTTTTTCAAACCTCAAAGGCTAAACTTTTAATATAATTTATTACAACAAGATATCTCATTTTTTATTTACAGTTTCTTTACTAAATAACTAGGCTGTGAGTTGAAAGGGGTTCTGGATCAGAAGCGGGAGCTGCTTTAGGGAATTGGAAACTGAAAAAGTGTAATAGAGCTTAAAATGGCTATTTTTGGAAAATGCGGTAACTCCCTGGTCTCCCTATTTAATGACATTGTACTCGGGATTAGGCGTGTCCTATTATTCGGAGTTTTTTAAAAAAAATATTTTTCTGGAAAAGTTAGTATTTTTTGTCTATGCTAGCAGACATATGTTTAAAGTTTATTTTAACTTTTTACAATAGGTTAATTAATTCGCCCTAAGAGTAAATTGTTTACTGACTAAGGGCTTGGTTATAAAACACATCAACTGATTTTAAGTTGTAGATTTAGAAATAATGACAATCAATCTATCGCCGAAAGTGACCTCCTCTAATCAAAGCATCATATGGCTAGCTGTGGCGTGGTATTTGCGCAATTTCATGAAATCTACCTTCTTAAAAAGATGGACAGGTTACATTTATGCAAGAGATTTTATTAAATATAGAGACAAAAGAGATCCGTATGGCCCGCCTAAGAAACGGGGTTTTACAGAGCTTAACTATAGAGAGAAAGAAAGAGCGCCAGCTCACGGGTAACATCTACCGCGGTAGAGTGACCAATATTCTCGAAAACATCCAATCATCCTTTATTGATATCAATGAATCAGAAAATGGTTTTATCCATATTTCTGATATCCTTGAGAATCGGAAAAAGTTCGAAGAAATCTATGACATGGACTTTGAACTAATTGACGAGTCAGCTGTAAAAAATAAAGCTGCTGTTGAAAAGCAAGAGATTGATCAAATCATGAAGATTGATCAACCCGTTTTGGTACAAGTTCTTAAAGAACCAATTGGCTCTAAAGGGGCAAGGTTAACTTCAAAAGTTTCCATTGCTGGAAGATATTTAGTCTTATTGCCTAACTCTCCTCACAAAGGGGTTTCTAGGAAAATTGAAGATCTAGGCGATCGCAATAAACTCAAAAAATTGCTTAAAGCTTTGGAAATGCCACCAGAAATGGGGCTGATTTGCCGTACCGCTTCAAAATTTGCCACATCGGATATGTTAATTGGTGAAGCTCAAGATCTTTTAAAGACATGGGAAGAGCTAGTTGAAAAATTTAATGAGTCTAAAGGACCCTGCTGCTTATATGAAGAGTCAGACTTGATCAAGCGCACAGTAATGCACGCCATTGACAAAAGGTATGATCGCTTGCTCGTCGATAACTATAATATGTTTCGCAAGTGCAAAGAGATTTATGACAAATATGCTGATGAGCATCCTCTTCGTTTAGAGTTTTACAGAGATAAAACTCCGATGTTTGAAAGATTCAACGTTGAAAGAGAAATTGAGCGGGCATTGCGTCATAAAATCTGGTTGCCAAGTGGTGGGTACTTATTTTTTGAGCATACAGAAGCGATGTGCACAATCGACGTTAACTCAGGTCGTAGCACTAAAAATGAAAAGAATGTTGAAGAGACCCTTGTTAGAATTAACATTGAAGCTGCTGAAGAAATTGCAAGACAATTGCGCATTCGAAATTTAGGTGGATTGATTATTTGCGACTTTATTGATATGCGGATGAAGAAAAACCAACGTAGAGTTGTCGATCATCTTAAAGAGTGTATGAAAGAAGACTCTGCTAAATGCACGGTACTGGGGATGAGTGAATTTGGCTTGATTGAGATGACAAGACAAAGAAGTAAAGAGTCTTTAAGGCAAATGACATCGATGGATTGCCCATACTGCACAGGTGGGGGATGGATTAAAAATTACGAGACCATTTCAATAGAAATTGAGAGAGTTTTGAAAAAGTTAGTTGTTGTTGAAAAACATTACGCCCTTAAATTAGTGATTCACCCTAAAGTGGACCACTACTTAGAAGAAATCGATAAAACTTATCTCAAGTCGCTGGCAGAAGAGCTTAATGCTTGTTTAGAATTTGCAACTGATGACACCTATCATCTGAATTCTTTCCGCTTTTTCTCTACGATCAATGGTAAACCTTTGGATGGCTAATTGTGGATCAACTAAAACCGTATTACATGCAGATGGATCAGTGGTCAAGTGAGGGTTTAATCGATCCCAAAAACTACTCGATCATGAAAAATTTTTTAAAAAGTTATTGGAAGACGGGTCTGGGCGGCGGAGCCCCTCAATCACAAATTCTTAAAGTTTTTGATGAATATCTCCCTTTATTGGGAAAGCTTTTAAAGCATCCTTTTAAATTTGAGCCGTACCATCAAATGATCACAAAACCTTTTGATCATTATCAATTTGGCTTAGATTTTGCTCGTCCTTTAGTCAATCAGAAGGCTTCTAAATATTTAGGGCATACTAATCTCAAAAAGATCCATCAACGGTTGCTTGCCAAAGAAAATGTTATTTTTCTAGCTAATCATCAAACAGAGATTGATCCTCAACTTATTAGCATATTGATTGAAAATGAGTATCCCCAGCTGGCTCAAGATATGATTTTTGTTGCAGGGGATCGGGTCATTTCTGATCATCTAGCTATCCCTATTAGTATGGGAAGAAATTTACTTTGCATTTATTCCAAAAAACATATTAATTCACCTCCAGAGCAAATGGAGAAAAAAAGGCTGCATAATAAAAGAACGATGCAGCTTATGAGTGAGTTATTAGCTGAAGGTGGAAAGTGCATTTATGTGGCTCCATCAGGTGGGAGAGATCGTCCGGATAAAAATGGGGAGTTTCAAGTAGCACCTTTTGATCCTCAAAGTATTGAGATGTTTTATCTGATGACGAAAAAAGCAGGCACCATCACTCACTTTCATCCTTTAGCCCTCTTAACTTATCGAGTTTTACCTCCTCCTAATGATGTAGAGGTCGAGCTTGGTGAAGAGCGCTTTACTGAGTTTGCCGGAGTCTATGCCTCTTTTGGGAAAGAAATTGATATGTTGAATTTCTCAGGGCAAGAACATGAAAATAAAATACATCAGCGCCATGCGCGCAGTGAGTATATTTGGAATCAAGTTAATGATGATTATCAACGTCTTAAAGAACTAAGGGATCAGTATGATAGGCAAAAATAGATTTGTGAAAGTGGGTTTAGGGGTTTTATTATGTCTTTCAACTCTTGGGCACACCTCTTACACGGTCGTACACGATCAGATGAAAGAGAAAATCAAATCTAAATCTTTGCAAAATGTTCAACGTTTGAAAATCAAGTTAGACAATGGATTAGAAGCCTTTTTAATCTCTGATCCAGGTGCTAAAAAATCAGGTGCAGCCCTTTCTGTGGCAGTTGGTCAGGTGGATGAACCTTTTGATAAAATCGGGATGGCTCATTTTGTCGAGCACATGCTTTTTATGGGGACTGCAAAATATCCAGATGAACATGAATATCAAGATTTCATGACAGAAAATGGGGGATTGGTCAATGCCTATACGGCTGGAGATCAAACAGTCTATATCTTTCAAGTCAACAATGCTCAAATCAATGAAGCTTTAGATCGCTTCTCCTCATTTTTCACAGAGCCCTTATTCAATGAGTCAGGATTAGGTAGAGAGCGTAAAGCCGTCAATCAAGAGTTTTTAATGCGCGCTAATAGTGACGGCTTAAGACAACACTTAGTGCAAGTTGAATTTATGAATGAAAAGTCTCCATTACATGCGTGGAGATGTGGAACAGAAGAGACTTTAAAAGCAGTTAGTCGCGATGAACTTGTCACTTGGTATCAAAATAACTATAGCGCCAACATCATGAAACTTGTCGTTTATTCTGCATTGCCAATGCAAGAGTTAGTTACAAGCGTGGATCAGTCTTTTTCTTTAATCCCTGATCGACAAATTGAAAAAACATATCTCATGGCTCCTAATTTTAATTCAGCGAGTTTAGGGCAGTGGGTTTATAGTGAGCCTATCAAAGATGTCAAACAATTAGCTATTGTGTGGGAGCTTCCTTCAGAGTTTGCAATAGATCTTGAAAATCATACAGGCGATATGGTCAGTGCAGCTCTTGGTGATGAATCTCAAAGTAGTTTGAGTCGAATTCTAAAAGATAAAGGCTACATCAATAATTTACAGACAGGGGTAGATCTTACAGATCATGAAACTTCATTTTTTGAAATGCACTATGACTTAACCGAAAAAGGGTTGAAAAATGTTGCAGAGGTGGTCGGTTTAACCTATGAAGCAATTAACACCTTTAAAGCTACAGGCATTCCTAGATATTGTTTCGATGAAAAAGTAAAAATGGCTAAATTGAATTATCAATATCAATCTAGACCAGAAGCTGTTTTTGATTATGTCAGCACAATGGCTCACAAATCGCAATATGAAAAATTAGCTACTTTTCCAGCTCAAACAGCTTGGCCAACTGCGTTTAACCAAGCTAAAATACAAGAGTTTTTATCTTGCTTAACGCCAAACGCTGCTTTTTATCAAATCATGGCGCCAGAAGCATCGATTAATAAAACATTTGATCGAAAAGAAAAAGATATGGGCGTTCGCTATACCGTAGAGCCCATCTCTGCATCACAATTAGAAAGCTGGGGACATGTTAAAGCGCAATCTCAAATCAAAATAGCTCCTCCAAATCCATTTATTCCAAATGATTTAGAACTTGTTACTGAAAATGAGCCTTTTGACCCCGCAGTGAAAGCTAATCTTTATATGCAAAATTCTAAAGAGAGCATTTATTATGCTGTTGATAAAGAGTTTTTTCAGCCAGAGGCTTTTTGCTCATTATATTTGAATACACCTCTATTTGGTGTGTCGGCATCTGATCGAGCTTTGGGAGATCTGTATTCACTCTCTATTCAAGATGCCCTTATGGGGGTGATGGAGCAAGGTGGAAAGGCAGGATTGAGTGCACAACTGACTTTAAGCCCAAAATTTGGTTGGGGAATTAATGTTTCTGGATATAGCCAAAAGCTTGAACTTTATCTCAAAAAAATTGTGGATGAGTCTAAAAACCATGAACCCAATCAAGAAAAGTTTAATTTATTCAAAGAGCAGCTTACAAGAGCTTATGCCAATCAACAAAAAGAAGCTCCTTATAAACATGCAACAGATACGATGGCTTCGTTGATACTAAAAGATTATTCTGATGCTGCAAGTATGGCGGCAGCTTTGCAAAAAATCGATTATCAAGGTTTTAAAAATTTTTGTGAAAAGCTCTATGATCAAGTTTATATTCGAGCTATGTTTTATGGAAATATTACTGAAAAAAATGTAGAGCAATTAACAAGCTATTTAAATCAAACTTTTAAAAAGAGTGACCCTTATGAATTGAGTCGCCAACCTAAAAGAGAAGTTTTAGATTTAAGCGCTGATTCACTTCCCCGCTATTTTTCTAAAAATATTGATCAAGTGGGTTCTTCAACTTATTTGATGATCAGCTATGGACAATTAGATCATTCAAAGCGCGCTGCTTTTGAAGTTCTAAGTCGATCCATTAAAGAGCCATTTTTTGATACCATTCGAACAAAACAGCAAGTCGGATATTTAGTGCGTGCAACACCTGCTGAATATGAGAAATTTTTATTTACAGGATTCCTTGTACAGTCTAATTCTTGCTCTCCACGAGACATTTTAGCTCGGTTTGAACTTTTTAATGAGCAATTTATAGCAAGTCTTGGCACAGAGGAGTTTTCAAAAGATAATTTCGAAGCAGTCAAACAATCTCTGATTACAGAATATCTACAACCCCCGGTTTCTATTGAAGCAAAAGGGGCAGAGTTATCTTCACTTGCCTTTTTCTATGAAGATTTTAAATGGAAAGAGCAGTGCGTTGCAGCTTTAAATGAATTATCGTTTGAACAATTTGTCCAATTTAGCAAAGAGAAATTGGGTAAAGGCAATAACAAAAGAATTGCTGTTTTAATAGATGGGGAAATGCCGGTCGGTCAAGTGATCGAATACGTCCCCATTAACAATATTGAAACCTTTAAAGCAGAAAGCTATTATTCTTCAGAGAAAAAAACACTTGAAGAATTAAATGGTAAAATTACTCCATGATTAAAGTATCTGCTAAAAAAGCGTGGCTAGGGCTAATTTCCATTAGCATTGGATTTGCTTTAGTTTATATCGACCAAACTGCTTTAAATGTTGCCCTGCCTACGATTAAAAATTCATTTAACGCCTCAGAGACAGAGCTGTTTTGGTTTGTGAACGCTTATCTTCTGCCGCTGGCTATTTGTAGCTTGGGAGCAGGTAAGCTTGGAGATTTAATAGGCCTTCGAACCACTTTTTTGTGGGGGATGGCTATTTTTATTATTTCATCTATTGGCTGCGCGCTAGCTTTTAATTCTTGGTCGTTTATTCTTTTTCGAGTTTTTCAAGGGATTGGTGGTGCGGTTATTCCAGTGACAACATCCGCGTCTATTTTTCATACTTTCCCTGAGGGTAAACGGGGCAATCCCATGGGATTTATCGGTTTTATAGCATGTACTACGATTTTAATCGGCCCTATTATCGGCGGTCTATTTACACGGTATGGAAGTTGGAGATGGATTTTTTGGATTAATCCTCTTATTGGGATTGTATCTTTTATCTGTGTCTATTTTCTTTTAAAATTTTTAGATCAAGAGAGAAAAAAGGGTAAATATGACTTTGTAGGACAATTCTTATTCTTGGGATTTTTAGTCCCGATTATTTTTGCGCTGATGCAAGGTGAGGCTTGGGGGTGGGGCTCTTTTGCAACCATAGCATTGCTAGCAATAGGGATTTTATTTTTACCTCTTTTCATCATGTACGAAAAACAAAAAGATCATCCCATATTTGATCTGACACTTTTGAAAAATAAGAATTTTTCAGTTGCTTGTATTTTGAGTTTTTGTATTCAGTTTGCATTTATTGCCAACGTTTTTATCGCTCTCTATCTGATCCGATCAATTGGAAATAACCCTTTTCAAGCAGGTTTAGCTCTTATTCCAGGTGCTATTATAGCGACAATTACTGATCCGATAGCCGGGCCATTAACAGAAAAAATTCGTTATCGTAAGCAAATACAAATGGGCTTAATTGGTGCTATGATTGGCTATAGCTGGATTGCTTTATTTGCTCATACGTTGCAATATCCTT
>CAZJSX010000034.1:0-10929 GCA_964548845.1 uncultured bacterium
GTAAACATTTTTTTGAAAAACTGTTTTGGAGCTGGCATAGAGGGGAAAGAGGGAGTAATGCTCTCATTAAAATAACTTTCTAAAGACATGGTGGTGCTTGCGTCTTCTGCATTGCCGGGATTAATTAAAATATTTTTAATCCAGTTGGCAGGGATTTGCGGGAGAGATTCAATCAGCTGCTTATAGCCAGAAACAGTTGCAAAGCGCTTGAGCATCGCTGTTGTGATAATCCCTACTATTTGTGCGGTGGAAACAGGATGGCCTGATCCAACGTCTGTGACTTCGATATAGTTAATAGGATCTAAAGTGGTCACCCCTGAAGTTAAAATAGGATTTCGATAAGAAAAGACCACATCTTGAATAATAATCTTTTTGATAATCACAGGCCGTTTATGTTTTTTGCCATCAGGGAATCTTCTTTCAGCTCTGTCATGAATATTGCCGATAATAGTTTTCCAATTGCTTTTAGAGCCTGTGACATTGTACATATCGACAAAAAACTGCACTCGATCTAGATGAATTTCATCGATGACGAGCTCTTTTCTAAACAGGTTAAAAAAGTTAGTTCTAAATTCTAGGGATTTAGTTTTAACTGCATTTCTCATGACATCTTGAGATGCTTGTGGATTGACAATAGCGACATTTTGACCACTTAAACGAGAAAGGGTTAAAGAGATGTCGACATCACCAATAGTTACTGGGTTATTGAGGACTTGTGAAAGGATGTAACTTGTTGTGGGAATGCGGTATTGCCACATTAAAAAAACACCAGCGATAAGAAAAATCACGGCGACATAAACTAAGGTTTTTATAAATCCAATCATAAGTCAAAAGGGGTTATCGCTATTTAGAAAGTGATGTTTATAGTTAAATTGTTGTGCTAAATGTTCTCCAAGTGCTCTAGGACCAATTTTCTCAGTACTAGAGTGTCCTAAGGCAAAAAAGTGAATTTTCTCTTCTTTGGCTATATGCCAGATCGGTTCATCAAAAGAGCCGGTAATAAAAGCATCAGCGCCAGCCTTAATAGCTAGGTCAATGGCTTTATGCGCCCCACCAGAAATTAAAGCGACCTTGCTAAGGGTTTGTGGCCCGCCTGGTGCGTGATGAGCATGATGTTGATAATAGTCTTCGAGGCTCTTTTTAAAATGAGCTACGTCAATTTTAGGGACATGTCCAATGACGCCAATTGGGGTGCTAGTTGGATTTGGGAATGAGGCAAAGGGTTGTAGATCGCTCCATTTTAAATCTAGCGCTGCTTTGAAGTTATTGCCTACTTTTTGATGAGCGTCTAACGGAAGGTGATATGATAAAAGAGTGATGCCATGTTTTAAAAGGAGTTCAATTTTCTCTTTTTTTCGGCCACAGATTCTTTGACTCTCTTTATCCCAAAAAAGGCCATGATGGGTAATTAAAACTTGGGTTTTAAGCTTCACAGCTTTTTGAATGGTCTCTAAGTCAGCTGAAACTGCTGTGGCAATAGAGTTTATGTTTTCCAAGCCCCCTTCAACCTGCATCCCATTCGGACAATAGTCAGAGAATTTGTCAACTTGTAGGTACTCTTGCAAGTACTGGACCAAATCTGATAAATGATGCATTGTGTATTGAGTTATTTTCTGTTATTTAATTAAATGCAATATAACTTGAGTATTTAAATTATGTCTAACGATAAAGCAAAACAGTCTGCAGGTTATGCCGCGGCCAACTTAGTGCAAGATGGGATGAAGGTGGGTATTGGAACTGGTTCTACGGTTTTTTATTTTATCGAAAGGTTAACCCAGCGCTGTAAAGAGGGTTTAAAGATTACAGCGATTGCAACTTCAGAACAATCGGCCAAACTTGCTAAAGAGGGTGGAATTGTACTGCTAGCGCCAGATCAGTTGACCACATTAGATCTCGATATCGATGGAGCTGATGAAATAGATTTAAACAAGCAAATGATTAAAGGGGGCGGGGGAGCTCTTTTTAGAGAAAAGATCATTGCCAAGGCCTCTAAAGAGATGATAGTTGTGGTCGATGAAAATAAGATCGTCAATAGATTAGGAAAACATCCACTGCCTGTTGAAATAGCATTTTATGGCTATCATGCCACTTTAAAAAAACTTGAAGAGCTGCATTTACGCGGTCATTTGAGAATGAAGGGCAATGAGCTTTACCATACAGACAATGGCAACTTGATTTTTGATGTAGATCTTAAAAGTTATAAAGAAGACTTTAGGCAATTAGATCAAAAGATCTTAAATATCACAGGTGTGATAGAAACAGGTTTTTTCTGGGATTTAGCAAAACGTGTTGTGATTGGGTATTCAGATGGCCAAGTGAAGGTTAAGGAGAAACTATGAACGATTTAGTCGAAGTCGCTTTGATTAAAATTTTACAAACTAAAACGTATACCGTGATTATCTTGGGTAATGAGCATAAAAAGTTTTCCATTTATATGGAGCCGACGGTTGGACACTTAGCTCAAGAGTTTTTCTCTAATGAAAAAAATCCTCGCCCCAAAACCTTTGATTTCATCGATCGGGTTTTTTTAGGGATGAATACCAAGCTTTTAAGAGTTGTCATTTATGATATTCAAGAATCGACGTTTTTTGCAAAACTGCTGCTTAAGCAAATGGAAGATAAACTGACTCATTTAATTGAGGTGGATGCTCGCCCTTCAGATAGTTTGATTTTAGCGCTGAGAAGTAATGCTCCAATCTATTGTTCTAGTAAAGTTTTAGAGCAAACGATTCCTTATATTGATGTGGAAACTTAATACTGAATGTTGAACTTTTGTTCAGCTAGTTTTTGAATCGCTTCGATCGCTTCTTTAGCGTCTGAACCCTGAGCTTCAATTAAAATTTTTGTCCCTTGGCAGGCAGCTAACATTAAAATTCCTAAAATCGATTTGGCGTTGACAACGGTATCATCTAAAATCAAATTGATATTGGCTTCAAAAGTACTTGTGCATTTTACAAGTTCAGTTGAAGGTCTTGTGTGAAGTCCTTTAGTGTTTTTGACAATAAAATGGCCTTGATAAATTTTGCTTTCAGACCCTTTTTCGCCTCTAACAGATAATTTGTGAGATTGCATCTTAAATTATAGACCTAGTTATAAAGACATATTAGATAACCCAAAAAACGTTTTATTTCAATTTGTTTTTAAGTGCCACTTGGGTTTATTAAAGGCATAAAAGCAAATGCTACATTTTCAACATGTTTAAAATTTTAATTGTACTCACTTTATGTGATAAATAAAAAAGCCATCTGTTCTCAGATGGCTTTTTAAAAAATTGTTTTAAAAATGAATCTTAGGTTTTGAGACTTAATTTTATAAAGGCACTTTAATTAGGCAGTGCCTTTAGATCCATTTTTAAAACATAGATTAATCTTTATTCTTCGTTATTGCGCATGCTCATTGCATAAGCAGTTCCGACATAAGTTGATCCTGCAGCAGCAATCGTAAGAACTGTAGTTTTACTTGGAAGCCATGGAGCACTTTTTGCTGCCACAGAACTTGCCAAAGAGCTAACTGTATTTACTGATCTAGTCCATCCGGAAGCAGCAGCCATTCTCAGGCTAGCAGCAGTGCCACTGGCTATAGGGGCAATGCCATCTCTTGCTCTTGCATACAACGGTCTGTTAGCGGCTATGGTTCTTTGTACGAACTCTTTAGTTGTGTCGATTGTTCCTGGATAGCTAACATGAACCGTGTCAAATGTTGTTGGTAAGAGGTCTTTATAAGCCTTGCCAAAATGATTAGTTAAAATTGTAAACTGATCCGCATTCAATCGTTGATCAAAAGTAACTTCATCATCTTTAGAGCCCAGTTTCTCTTTTAATGGATTCACAATAAGATTTAATGTCTCAGCATCATCACCTGTAAAGAAGGGAGCCAAGTCTTCAAAAAATTTGGAAATAGTAGCTAATTGATCTTGAGTGTATTTAGCATCAGCATCATCAACTTGTTTATGAAGTAATCCCAATGCATCAATTCCTGTGAAAACAGCATTATTTTGAGTAGTTACAGCCGTGGCAGCTGTAGCAGCTGCAGCATTAGAACGTGCTTCAAGTGTTTTTAATACAATCCGAGTCGCAGCTCCTGCTGCCGCTGCTGTAGTCAGAGGAACCATTGTGCTTGGATCTCTAACATGTTCACTTACATAATTACACATATTTGTTAAAGCGCTAGCAGCTAAACTAGCATATCCGCCAAAAGTAATTGTGGTATTAGTAGACATAGTTTTTCTCCTTATAAATTAAAACCACCTTAAGTGATTTATAAGATAATAATCTCATACATACTTCAATCTCATTTTATTGAAGATGTTAGCTGATAATATAAACATCCAAATGTGTAAAAGCAATATTTGAATTAAAAAAATAATTTTAAAGTATGTTTTTTATGCGCAAACATCTCGTAAATTTACTGTAAAATTTTTTAAAAGATTTTGATCATTTGAATGCACTTAAAGAAAATTAAATTAGAAAATTATGAAATTTTGTGCAGACAAAACCATGCTTGAAGGTAGTTTTGCACTGTTTTTGATCTTTAATTTTTGAGGAATCTATTTTTGATTAGGGATCAAATTGTTCTCTTGTGTCGGTATCGCTTTGCAAAATGCACAAAGCAGCTTCTGTGGCGATGGCGACCGTTGTAGCTGCTGTGATAGGTATCCAAGAAAGCCAAGTTGATTTAGTTTGAGCTCCTTTTTGCAGAGCAGCACTGACTTCTTTAAGTTTTGGATGGTTTCCTAAAAAATCGGGGAAAGAAGGGTGCTCTTTTGCCAATATTCCATTGAGTGCAGCATCACGTAACATGAGATACCAGCAATTGCGTAAAGCAGCATACAAATCGTCAGTAATGGAAGGAAATTCAAATGAGTTACTATTTGTATTGGCTAAGTCTTTTTTTATTTGCGTCAACAAACTATTCAGATTGTTATTATCTTGAGGCAGCTGAGCAGAAATTTTTGGAGCAAACATGATCAGTGTATCATAGATTGATTGGTATTGTTTGCGAGTAAATGTTGCTAAATGTTTTGCAGTTTTGGGTAGCAATTTGAGATAATTTAGAAAGATTAAACTTTTTCTACAGGCTAGTTGATTTTGGAGATCAATTGTAGAGGTTGGAGGTTCAGTTGGTAATAAAGCACGAGTAACAACGTATGTAATGGTGGCGGCTGAAGCTGAGCATAAATGCGTTAATGAGGAAGGATTTTCTTTAGCTTTTTGCCATAAATGAGTCAAATAAGAGTTGGATAAAGGTGGTGTGTACATGAGTTTCTCTTATACGTTAAAAGTTATGGATGAGCGGTTACTCGGTGATTCATTTTTGAAATTAAAAAGCTCAAAGCAGTCCTTTTCATCATATCTACAAAAGTTATATCGAGATTAAATTTGAGAGTGCTCAACTTTTAATTTATCAACGAGCTCTTTAAAAACATTGAGGGCTGTTTCAATCGGCTCTTTAGACTCCATATCAATGCCTGCTATTTTGAGTAGGTCAATAGGATAAGCATGACCACCTTGCTTTAAGAATTTAAGATACGATTCTTTAGCGCCAGGTGTTTGCTTTAACACTCGTTGAGCCAGTGTTAGGGCAGCTGAGATTCCTGTGGCATATTGATAGACATAAAAGTTGTAATAAAAATGGGGAACTCTTGCCCACTCGATAGCGACTTCTGGGTCAAGTGATAAATGTGGCCCATAATAATCTTGTAATAGTTTTAAGTAATACTCGTTAATCGATAAGGCGGTGAGTGGCTGATCTTTTTCTAAACAATCATGAATGTAGAGCTCAAACTCTGCAAACATCGTTTGTCTAAAAAGGGTTCCTCTAAATTCTTCTAACCTTTCATGTAAAAGAACCATTTGCCCTTGATCGAGACTATTTTTCTTCAAAAGATAATCCATCAAAAGCGATTCATTAAAAATAGAGGCAACTTCTGCAACAAAGATAGGATATCTAGCATAATGATAAGGCTGATTTTGATTGCTCAAATAAGTGTGCATGCTATGACCTGCTTCATGAGCCAGAGTGAAGACATCGCTTAATGTCCCTTTATAATTCATTAGAATATAAGGATGACTTCTAAATGATCCAGATGAGTAAGCCCCAGAGCGTTTGTGTAGGTTTTCATAAGAGTCCACCCAACGATCTGTTGTGAGTCCTTTTTTTAAGATTCTTTGATACTCTTCTCCAAGTGGAGCAACCGATTCAACAATCCAATCGACGGCTTGTGCATAGGGGATCTCGGCTGATTGTGAACTTATTGGAGGCATTTGCAAATCATAGGAGTAAATTTGATCGAGCTGTAAAAGTTGCTTGCGCACTAAAACATAATCGTGAAGAGGTTTGATGTTTTGCCGAACAGTTTGAATTAAATTGTGATAAGTCTTTGTAGGGATGTTTTTAGGGTATAAAGCAGCCATTAAACTATTTTGATACCCTTTAGCTCGCACTTCCACAATATGATGCTGCACATGTCCCATTAAAAGTTCTGCAAAAGTGTTTTGGAACTTTAAGAATTGTTGGTGCAATTGAATAAAAGAGTTCTTTCTTAAGGTGCGATCAGAGCTGCGCTGAAAAAAGCGATAAGAGCTGTGAGTTAAGCTATGCTCTTTGCCATTTTCATCTAAAATAGTACCAAAAGTCATATCGACATTATTGAGTAAACTAAAGGTCTTTTGTGGTGTAGATAAAGCTAGAGAAGTTAATGAGAGTAACTCTTCTTTCTCAGAGGATAAGGTGAACTCTTTTTTGTGGAAAAGGGTTTGCAAATAGAAAAAGTAAGAAGAGAGCGTCTGATTTTTGAGTAAATTTTCAAAAGTGGTTTGATCTAAGGCTAAAAGCTCAGGTTCAATCCATGCGGTGTTTTGTGCAAAATCTTGATAGAGGAAATTGACTTTTTGGAAAAAATTCTTCCATTTTTCATGATTGAGGTCTTCATCGTGCTTGAGTGAGCTGTAGGTGTAGAGCTGTGTGAGCTGCTCGTCTATTTTATAGTAGAGCTTGAGCACTTTTTCAATCTGAGAGGCATTTTGACTTAAAGTTCCCTTGAGCTCGGCTAAAGTGGTCCAGCGCTCTTTAGAGGGCTTATCCAAAAAATGATTTAACATGATTTCAAATTCACTATCAGATGCAAATAATGAGGTCAGATCCCACTTATTTTGAGAGGGGAGATCTTTTCTAAGAGGTGTTGGAGTACTCATAAGTTCGTTAAATTTTTATTTTAGAATTTATTTAGCAGTTTAAAAGCCCGATTGCTATTTTCTATTGCAGAAAAAGCTCAGGCAACTGTATAATGAAGACGATTTTATTATCAATAAAACAAATTTTAAATCACGAGGTAACAACATGAGTGCAAAGCAAGCAGCAAGCGTTAAAATTAAACCTTTAGCGAATAGAGTTTTGGTTAAACGACTAGAAGCTGAGAATTCACTTAAAGGTGGAATTATCCTTCCAGATACAGCAAAGAAAAAGCAAGAATCAGCTCAAGTGATTGCAGTGGGTCCTGGACAAAAAGACAAAGACGGCGTCATGGTTCCAATGCCAGTAAAAGAAGGGGATATTATCTTAATGGATAAGTATTCCGGACAAGAAATCGAACTTGATGGTCAAGAATATCATATTCTTAGAGCTGATGACATCATCGCAATTGTTGTAGAATAAATTATTAAAAATTTAAGGAGATAATGAACATGGTTGCTAAGGATATTAAGTACAGAGAACAAGCCAGGCAAAAAATTTTAGAAGGTGTTAAGACACTAGCTGCCGCAGTTAAAGTGACGCTTGGGCCAAAAGGTCGCAACGTTATTATTGACCGCTCATACGGCGCTCCACATGTAACAAAAGACGGAGTTACTGTTGCCAAAGAGATCGAACTTGAAGACAAACATGAAAACATGGGCGCTCAAATGGTTAAGGAAGTTGCCAGCAAAACTGCTGATAAAGCAGGTGATGGCACAACAACTGCAACTGTTTTGGCTGAAGCTATTTATACAGAAGGCCTCAAAAACATCGCAGCAGGGGCAAACCCGATGGATTTAAAAAGAGGGATCGACCAAGCTGTTAAAGCTGCCGTTGAAGAACTTAAAAAAATCTGTAAACCTGTCAAGCACCAAAAAGAGATTGCGCAAGTAGCCACTATTTCAGCAAATAACGATTCTGAAATTGGACAAATGATTGCTGATGCAATGGAAAAAGTTGGTCGCGATGGTACTGTAACTATTGAAGAAGCGAAAGGTTTTGAAACAACTCTAGATGTTGTTAAAGGGATGAACTTTGATAGAGGTTATCTCTCTGCTTACTTTGTTACAGATGCTGAAAATCAAGAAGCTGTTTTAGAAAACGCCTACGTCTTAATTTACGAAAAGAAAATTGGCGGAATGAAAGAGTTTCTACCACTTTTACAAGCTGTTGTAGAGACAAGCAGACCATTACTTATCATTGCAGAAGACGTCGAAGGGGAAGCCTTAGCGACTCTTGTTGTGAACCGCATTAGAGCTGGTTTAAAAGTATGTGCTGTAAAAGCTCCAGGCTTTGGCGATCGCCGTAAAGCATTACTTGAAGACATTGCTCTATTGACTAATGGTCAAGTGATCAGTGATGATTTAGGGATGAAACTTGAAAACGTCACATTAGATATGCTCGGATCTGCTAAGAAAATTGTCGTTAAGAAAGAAGAAACGACGGTGATTGAAGGGGCTGGAAGCAAAGACAAAATTCAAGCTAGAGTCAATCAAATTAAAAGACAAATTGAAGAAGCAACTTCTGATTACGACAAAGAAAAGCTGCAAGAGCGCCTAGCAAAATTAGCTGGTGGTGTTGCTGTGATTCGCGTTGGAGCTGCGACAGAAATTGAAATGAAAGAAAAAAAAGACAGAGTTGACGATGCTCAGCATGCAACAGCTGCAGCAGTTGAAGAGGGAATTCTACCAGGTGGTGGAACAGCCTATATTCGCTGTATCGAAACAGTTATTGCGTTAGCTCAAACTCTGCCGGTTGATCAACGCACAGGTGCTATGATCATCGCTCACGCTCTAACTTCTCCATTGAAGCAAATTGCTGAAAATGCGGGTAAAGAAGGTGTGATCGTTTTAGAGCAAGTTAAAAAACGCTCTGCCAATGAAGGGTACAACGCTTTAACTGACGAATATGTCGACATGATTAAAGCAGGGATTTTAGATCCAATGAAAGTTGCTCGTTGTGCTCTAGAAAATGCAGCATCAATTGCTGGCATGCTCTTAACAACAGAAGCAACTATTGTTGAAATTCCTCAAGAAAAAGTTGCCACCCCTGCAATGCCAGGTGGTATGGACTATTAAGAAATAAAAATAGTTCTTTACAGTTTAAACCCTTTAAAGCTTAGAAAATGCTTTAAAGGGTTTTTTTATCCAAACATTTTAAAACTATAAAATGGCAAATTAATCTTATCTTAATAATAAAATTGCATAATTACTATCTATTTTAAATTAAAATATTTACCTTAAGGATGTCGAATGAATATCTCATTAAATGGAATGCAAAAGGCTTTCCACACTTTTACTTCATCATCTAACAACAATACCAAAACAACTAAAGAAGCTGCAGCTAAATACACTTATGCTAAAACAGTGATTTTTGGTTGTGCGTGTGCCATTTTAGCAGCAGTTACAGCAAGATGGGCGCTTGGTAGTGGTCAGGTTAATAATTCGGCAAATCCGAATACTAATAATTCAAGTCTAACTACTTGTTCTGATTTAAATGAGCAAAATGTAACAAACATTACTGTGCAAAACTTAAATTCATCTATTTCACATGAAGCTGTAGATCTAATTAACTCATTTGTAAATCCAATTCTAGTAGACACAACTCAAGAGCTGAATCCTTTAAAAAATATATCTTGTCATAGATCAGAATCACCAGATCTAAATCCTGTAAAAAGATTAGCATTGGAAGCAATAAAGGGATTAATTAAATCAGGTAGTAATTTGGATACACTTGAGTCTAATGGTTATAATTTACTCATGAAATCTGCAATGAGTGGAAAAATCAATGAGCTTCGGTTATTAATAGACGCAGGAGCAGCGCTAGATTTACAAAGTAAACATGGGGATACTGCATTGTCCTTAGCAAGTTCTCATAATCATCCTGAAGCGGTAACTCTTTTAATTAAAGCAGGTTCCCCACAAGACTATCGTGATAAAAATAGGAACACTGCTTTGTTTTTGGCATATCACAAAGGGCATTTGAATGTGGTTAAAGCATTTATCGCTGCTGGAGTTGATAAAACTACTGTGCTTGATGCTTTAGCAAGGATTGTAATTTCAAACCCAACTAGTCTAGATCAAATTGAAATAGTGAAACTTTTGATTCAGGAGTGCAACAAGGAGGATCTAGAGATTGTAAATAACCAAGGTGATACTTTTTTAATGAGAGCCTCTTCAAGCGGTTCATTGGAAAAGGTAAAGCTATTGATTGAAGCAGGTGTCGATTTAAATAAACACAACGCAATTAATTGGACTACCGCGCTAATGCAAGCAGCAGGAAATAATCGTTTAGATACTTTAAAATACTTAATGGAACGTGGTGCGGCTTTAAATAAGCAGAATGTCGACGGTTATACAGCATTACACTACGCAGTAATAAATGACAGATTAGATGCAGTAGAGATGTTAATTTCAAATAAAGCTGATTTAAATGTACGAAGCCATCAGGGAAAAACTGCTTTAATTCAAGCGTGTATATCTGGAAACTTAGGGCTAGTTGAAGTTTTAGCAAAGGCTGGAGCAGATTTAAATGTCATCTCAGATGAAGGATTTAGTGCTGTTGGCTATGCGCTACTTAATAATCGCATCGAAATATTTGAAAAGTTACTTGATTTTAAGGCCGATCCAAATAAATTGTTTTCGGGCAAGCCTCCATTGTGGTATTTAGTCAACTATCAAGCACTTGACCATGGTGAAC
>CAZJSX010000035.1:0-10814 GCA_964548845.1 uncultured bacterium
AGCTAAAAAGAGCTTATTACCTCAATCAGATTGAAAATCAGCTCTCAAGAATTCTTTTCCACCACTATTACACGCTTCACGAAAACTCTTCCTACTATTCCTATGTGAAAGAACATCAGCAAGGAGAACTTCGTTTAAATGAAGTGATTGAGTTAGTTCACGGCAAAGAGCCAAAAAAATATCCCATTACTATGACCTTTGCTCATCATGAGATCGGAAAAAATAATGAGTATTCTCAGATCCATTTCACTCTAAAAGTAGAGCATCTTCCCTTGGGACTTACTGACTATCAAACCAATGAGCAAAATATATATCTTAAAAATTGATCTTTGAGCTATGAAGAGGCAAAAAACAAAATAGCGTTTGATATGCCAACATTGCCAACAAAACCTTTCTCCCCTTTTATTTCAGAGACGCAGTCTCTTCCTGAAATCACATTAAGAGCCATTATCTTAGGAATTATTCTCTCTTTGTTTTTTGGAATTGGCAATGCTTTTATCGGTCTTAAAGTGGGGATGACTGTTTCGGCATCGATACCAGCCTCTGTCATGTCGATGGGTATTTTAAGGGTCTTTTTTAAAAAGGTTTCCATTTTAGAAAATAACTTAGTTCAAACGATTGCCTCTGCTGGTGAAGCTTTAGCATCAGGTGCTATCTTCACAATCCCTACCCTTTACTTCCTCGGACAAGACATTTCAATTTCTCGCACATTCATGCTCTCTATTTTTGGTGGAGCCCTAGGCGTGTTTTTCATGCAACCACTTCGCGAACATTTCATCGTTAAAGAGCATGGCAAATTATTATTTCCAGAAGGTACCGCTTGCGCAGAGATCTTAAAAGCAGGTGAACAAGGGGCTAAAAAAGCCATTCTTGCTGTTGTCGGTGTATTAGTGGGAGCAGGTTTTCGCTTTTTAATCGGTGTATTACATCTTTGGCAAGAAGTGATTCAATGGACTTCAACAAGATATGCTAAATCAATCGTCAGCTTAGATACAACCCCAGCACTTTTAGGGGTTGGTTTTATTATTGGGCCGCGCATTGCTTCAACAATGATTGCCGGAGGTATTTTAGGCTGGTGGGCCATCATGCCCCTTATAAAAATCTTTGGACAAGGACAAATGGCTATTGCTCCTGCAACTGTGGCTATTTCTCACCTTACCGATTCTGATCTCTGGAGCAACTACATTCGCTATATTGGTGCAGGAGGTGTGACTGTTGGTGGTATTTTAAGCTTATGCCGCATTTTCCCAGGAATTATCCGCATCTTCAAAAACTCATTGAAAGGCAGACCCTCTTCAAATGTGGTAGTTGATACTTTAAGAACACATAAAAGCTTACCTGTTAAATTTATTGTCCTAGGCTCTTTGGCAGTCTTACTTGGTTTATGGCTAGTTCCTGCATTAAATTTAAATTTCTTTGCAGTCATTTTAATTGCAATCTTGGGCTTTTTCTTTGTTGCCGTCACTTCGATGACAGTGGGCTTAGTTGGCAGCTCATCAAATCCAGCGTCCGGCATTATCATTATGACCCTGTTGATTTCCCTGCTCTCTTTTATGGCACTTGGCTGGAAAGACGCCTCATTCATGTTAATGGCTGCTATGGTTAGCTGTGTGGTTGCAATCGCTATTTGCATTGCAGCAGATACTTCTCAAGATTTAAAAACAGGATTCTTATTAGGCGCCACTCCAAGAGCTCAACAAATTGGAATGATGATTGGAACACTGGCTACTTCCTGCGTCATGGGAATCACTTTAATTTTACTCAATAAAGCTTATCACTTAGGATCACCTGCTCTTTCAGCTCCACAAGCGACCCTTCTATCACTACTTGCAAAAGGGTTAACCGATGGTAACTTGCCTTTTCAACTCATCTTTGTCGGCATCTTGATTGGCTTTACAGTGGAGCTTTTAGGGATACACGCCCTAGCTTTTGCTATTGGTCTCTATCTTCCACTAGAAACCACCGCTGCTATTTTTGTCGGGGGATTAGTTTCTTATGTTGTCCATTATAAATATCAAGAAAACGAATGGACTCAAAAAGGGGTACTCTTAGCCTCTGGCCTCGTTGCCGGAGATGCGCTGATGGGAATTGTTGTTGCAATCTTTGCTATCTCAGGGGTTGTCAATATTAACGCTCCAGCCGTCTGCCCACAAATTGTCGGATTAATTGCCTTTTTAGCTTTAGCTATTTTCTTAGGATGGTGTGCTTATCCTGATAAAAAAACGTTAAATAAGCATGATGGCGATGACAGTGTCGTGTAAATAAAGTATGCTTTTTTTAAAAGAGGGTTATCTACCTAAAAATCTTCTTATCAAGTTTAGACATGCAGATACATAAGTCAACGTCTCAAATCCAAGTTTTATTCCATCAGCCAAAGCTCTTAGACCTCTCATAAATCTGCCCTCGCCTTGACGACCTACAGGCCCATAGTGGGCTATAAAATTTTGAGCTTCATTTTGTCTCTGTTGTCTGTCCCTTTGTTCAGCAGCTTGACGCTCACGAACATCCTGGCGTCGAATTTGTAGACGCTCATTATCCCCTTGTTGCCTACGATGTGCAGGGAAAAGTTGAATTTTTATAGGAGCTACTAACAAGCCGTAATTAATAGAAATATCGTTTTTAATGAGATTGATAAGACTGCCAATATTTTTTTTATCAGAAACTACAGGCATTAAATCTTTAAGATCTATGAGTGACACAACACCAGAATCGAAATTAAATTCTGGAAATTTTTTAAACAAATTTTCAATCCTTGATGGAATTTCCAAAGTAGTATTTACGAAATTTTGAGGCAATAATGATGTGAAATCAAAATTTTGAAGTAAAAAAGAAGTGGAATTTGATATTTGTAAACTCATGAATCATCCTCATTAGTTTGTAGATAAAGTCTCAATGAAGATGCTAGCAAACAACAACAAAAAATTACTAATAAAATCATTCGACATTGTCCTTTGACAAATTAAAGCGTTTATTTCATCCTTTTTGAGTATGAAAAAACATCCCTTTTCTTTAGTTGAAATCGCAATCGCCCTTCCCCTTTTGGCTATTTTATTCTCTTCACTTCTTTTTCATTTTTCTTCAACTCTGCGCCTTAAAAAAGATTTGAAGGTGATGCAAAAAGAGGTTTTAGATGATCATTATTTCCGCTTTAGATTTCAAAAGATGCTCTATCAAGGTGCAGACAACTTTAGCTTTAATCAAGGAGTTTTGCGCTTTGATTATCACAACAGAGCCTCTATCAATCCCAAAGCCTGTGGCAAAGTCACAGCAACACTGCAAGCTTTAGATCACTCTTTAATTTTAAAAGTCTATCACATCTCTAAAGGGGGGAAAGAAGAGCTGATTCGTGAGGAGAAATTTTTTAATCATGTAGACCAACTACACTGGAACTACATTTATGAAGAGAAGCAAAAAACTGTCTTAAGTCACAATAATGAATCGATTTGCCCTTTTATTACTCATGACTATGCAGAACCACAAACCTCTAATGACAAAAAATTAGCAGCTCTTGAGCTCTCTATAATTAAAGACAATAAACCAGTCGATAAAAACGACTCTTATTTTTTTAACTTACAACCCACACTATCCCCCTCATAAAAATTCATTGTTATGGCTATTATCTACACTGCAATCTTTTTAACACTCTTTGCCCTTTTCTCTAATACCCTGCAAAAAAATTATCTCCATTTGATGAAAACCAAACCCTATTCGCACTTTATATTTCCCAAATACGTTCACCATCCCAGACCTAATCGAATTAGTGGTCTTGATCTGAAAGTTTTAGCTCAAATCAATGCAAATAACACACAAGATATTTTTAAAAGACTCATCGAGTTGACGTATAAAGATACTGAAGTTTATTTAGATCATTTAGCAGATGAGCTTTTAAAACTTTTTCAAACGCAAATTGTTTTTGAAAACACTAAAATGAACGGCGATGAATATCACTATGTCCATAAACTAGATGATTTAGACAGTATCCCTCTTCCAGAATCGCTAGCAACCATCTATCCTAAGTTAATGAGCGGATCTGAACTTGATGAGGATAATTCTGCAGGTTATCCTTCACTTAAAACTTTTTTGTCGGTTCCAAGTTCTTCTGTAAAATCTAAAATTAATCTGTCGATTGCTCACCCTAGATTAATCGAGACCATTTTTGGAGAAAACTTTGCACAAGAAATCGCTCATTTTAAAAAGGAAAGCTTAGAGAGTTATAAAAGTAACGACAAACCTTTAGAGAACGTATTAACTACTTTGTACGGAACCTGCCATATCGATAGTGATCTTAGGGATTTGGCAGTGCTACGCTATCCTGATAATGAGAATCCAACTTCTGATCAATAAAACTATAAGCCGATTGCTCTGCTAGTTTACAATCTTCTACTTGAGGATGCCATCTGGCAAATTTCACCAAATCGGCAAATTTCAAGAAATCTTCTAAATGCTTTTTAATCTCGGTTGAAAAAATAGGGCGATCTAAAACAATTTGTAAAAACTCTTGAGTGGTCTGCTCGGGAGCTTTGATCTGATATTTTTTTTCAATAAACTGCCGAATAATCTGTGTGATTTCGACATAAAATTCTTCAAACTCCCCTTTTTCTGGCAATTGTCTTTTTGTGAGTCGCTCTAATGCTGCCAATGCTTGCAGTGTCGGATCGATCTTCTTTGCTCCAAAGAAATCTTCTCTTATTTTTCTTAAAAATATCCAACTCAAATATAAACCAATCATTGTCAAGATTACAGCCAGAGTCAGTTTTTTCCAATTCTTCATCCACAATGGCAATGGGGTTTGCTCTAAAGCACTTTTGATTTCAAACTCACTTTGCTCTTGTAAGTATTTTTTATTTTCAAAATTGAGCTCAATGGGGCGCTTGACTTCTAAATCAATAGGACCCAATGCAAAAAGCTCATCTATTGCCCCTTTTTTACTATAGTCCACTTGGCAAAACAATAGTGGGGGATGCAGTGAGATATATTGTGATGGGTTTGTCAAAGAGACAAAATGAATAGAGGGTAAATTCAATCTCTTATGACCTTTTTGATTAGCTTCAAAAGGCAGAGAAATCATTTGCACGTTTTGCTCTCCATCTTCTTTTGAATCGACTACTTTTTCTTGACCCCAAACAAAATCTTTACTTTCATAATCATAAGCAAAATTTTTGAGTTGATAGTCTTTGGGAAAACAAACTTGAAGTAGCACCTCTTTTCTCTCTTCTAGATTCATTTGATCACAAGATTGAACAATTTCGGCGACAAAGCTGGGATCTTGCCCTTGATGATATGTCAGAGCCATAAGCTTAAAAGGAAGACAAAGCAAAAAAATCCACTTTTTCATTTAGCTCTCCTTAGATCAAAAAACTCTTTAACCACATCTAAATAAGATCGATTCAGATCGATGGTCATGAGCCCATTAGCATGAGAATAAAACAACTTATGCAGATTTTGAAGCTGTTCTGCTTTTTTCTCTTTCAACCATTTTTGCACTTTTTTATTAGAGCTATCGACAATCACCTGTTCTGAAGTTTCTAAATCTCTAAACTCAATCAATCCCCCTTGTGGGATATTTTTTTCTAGAGGATCTTGCACATGAACTCCAATGACTTCATGCTTTTTAGCAAGCAGTGTCAATGCTTCGTCAAAAGAGGGAGAGAGAAAGTCTGAGATGAGAAAAACAACACATTTTCTTTTTTGAGTTTTGTTTAAAAAGGTAATAGCTTTTTCAATATCTGTTTTTTTATTTTTATCACTGCACGCCAACAGTTGCCTGACAATTTTTAAAGCGTGCCTTACCCCTTTTTGTGCAACCATGTATTGCTCGACTTGATCCGAAAATAAAATCAGCCCCACTTTGTCATTATTTTGTATGGCAGAAAAAGTAAATAAAGCAGAGAGCTCTGCAATTAATTCTTTTTTTTGCTTTCCACAGCTACCAAAAAGGGTCGATGATGAAATATCAACGAGCAAATAAACTGTTAACTCACGCTCTTCTTTAAAATTTTTAACATAGGGATATTGCATTCTGGCAGTAACGTTCCAATCAATCCCACGAATCTCATCACCCGGCTGATATTCACGAACATCTTCAAATTCCATCCCTCGACCTTTGAAAGCGGAGTGGTACGAGCCTGCTAAAATATCTTGAACATATTTTTCAGTCTTAATTTGGATGCGACGAATGCTTTTAAATAAATCAGCAGAAAGAGTCATGGCACAAGTAAAGTCTCAAAGATGCGATTGATAATTTCATCGGCATTGAGCTCTCTGGCCTCTCCTTCATAAGATAAGCGAATGCGATGGCGCAAAACATCTCTGCCGATGCTTTTGACATCATGTGGTGTGACAAATCCTCTGCCTGCCAAAAATGCATGTGCTTTTGAGGCTAAAGTTAATGCGATACTGGCTCTGGGTGATGCCCCATATTCTAAGACACCATCTAAATCCAGACCATATTCTTTAGGATTGCGAGTGGCAAAAACGACATCTAAAATATAATCGGTCACTTTATCATCGATATAGATGTCATCGATAATTTTTTGAGCTTTAATCAGCTCTTGTATATCCAGGATCTTTTGCACTTGTGGTCTACCTGAAAAACAAGCCATGCGACGGATGATCTCTTTCTCTTCTGTTTTAGTTGGATAATGAACTAAAACTTTAAACATAAAGCGATCAGTTTGAGCTTCAGGTAAAGGATAGGTCCCCTCTTGCTCAATTGGATTTTGCGTGGCTAGTACTAAGAAAGGATCAGGAGCCATAAAGGTCGTCCCTAAAATAGTCGCTTGCTTTTCTGCCATCATCTCTAAAAGTGCAGATTGAACTTTAGCAGGAGCTCTGTTGATCTCATCGCCTAAAAAAAAGTTCGTGAAGATCGGCCCTTTTTTTACTGTAAACGTTCCATCTTTGGGATTATAGATCGATGTTCCCACTAAGTCGGCGGGAAGTAAATCGGGAGTAAATTGAATCCTTTTAAAATCACAACCGACAATCTGGGCTAGTGTTGTAATAGAAAGTGTTTTAGCGAGCCCAGGTAGCCCTTCTAGCAAGATGTGTCCATTGGTTAATAAAGCAATGAGAAGCCTATCGATTAAAGGTTGCTGACCCACTAATACTTTATGCATCTCTTGGCGCACCAAGTGGAACGGGGCAACAGCTTCTCTTACAATGGCATTTAAATCTCGAATATCAGCAATACTACTCATAGGATTAAACTTTTTTTATGATTTGTGTTTTTTCGATTTTGATAAAGTCCAAGTTTTTTGTCTATTATCTTGAGTATGAAGAAGAGTAAGGCCCTCTTCATGATTTTGCTTCAAGATTAACTCCCCTTCAATTTTTTTAAGTAGAGGATTTTTCTCCCCTTGGTTTTTTTGGCAGTACGATACTTTAAATTTATCAGATTCTAGCTCTTGAATTTCAATGGTAATATCAGATTCTCCACCCAAAGCATCGAGGGGGAAATGACACTGATATTGATGACAGCCTTCTTCAAAATGATATTTTGTCTTAGCTTCTCTGATTGATTGATCCCAAGCAGGGATAGATAAAATGTGAAGTTTTTTCCAATCTATTGAACTTGATTGTTTGTGTTTCATTACTCACCTTTTTTTAGTTGGGATATATCACCTTAATTTTATTTTGTAAACTATTCTAAATAACTATAGCAGACAAGGTAGACATTTGGTGATGCAATGGATTCCACCATGCCCTGTTAACAAAGATTCTGAGTGATTTTGATCTAAGAAATGAATTTCAACTGGATTTCTAATGTTTTCAGCTATCACCTTCCTAAATGTATTTTGATGCTCTAATGAACATCCCAAAGCAAGGATCACTTTTTTGCCGTCAGGGGTTGTTAATGATAAAAAATTAAATAAATTGGTGGCGTGGTTTTCGGGATGCTCTTTTAATATATCTTCAAAAACGCCTGCTAATCGTATGACTTTAAAGCCTTGGTCTACTAAATCCTCTTGAGCTGCATCTTCTACAAGCTTCATTTTTTTAGATTTATCATATAAAGCGTCTAAACGCTCCTCTAGCAAACTTGGTTGGTTACTATCTAGAATTTCACCACGCGATCTTTTAGCTACTCGCGTCTCATGCTCTTTTTCACATCTCTCTTTCATTATTTCATAAGCAAGCATGCTATCATTAAGTATGATCGTTTTATCTTCTAGTATTGCCATTGCCGTATCTAAATGGTAGCTAGCTTGCTCTACAAAATATATTCGAGAGGGATCTACACCCAAATCTTTAGCAAAAAACAACTTCATTTCTTTATCGGTAAGATAAACCTCGTCGTCGTCATCGTCTTGAGATTCAACTTGAATCCACTTGCCTTGTGCATCCTTTCTCAAATCCAATTCCTCAAGCTCTTCGATCAAACTCATCTTGTTGATATCTAATGCATTTTTCCCAATTAGGGCATAAGGCTTGCCTTCAGACTCACCAATTAAACAATTCCCCCCTTCATTATAGGTAAATTGAAATTGATGATTTGTCAACGTTGAATCTGTGTTTAAAAGGTAAGATAACATATTCAGTTGAGATTGACTATCAGCTACGACCCCTAGATCTGAAAATACTAAATCTGGCATCTCCAGCTTATCTGGATCATCTGCAAATCGATCTTCAAGTCTTGAAAGAGTCAAATTACAATAATCTTCATCAAGCACTCTCCAATAGGGATAATGAAACATGTTTTTCTCTACATCTCTATGTTGAGAGGCAAAAAAATAATCTCTTATCCAGCCACCTGTGAGAGAGCGATCTGATCGCAATAAAGGATCCCTATCTGATCGAAATTCAATTGTAGATTGATTTTCTTTATGAAGAGTAGAATAAACAGTAATCTGATATGGGGCTAATAATCTCGATAATTCTTTATAAAAATATGCATTTTCAGAGGCATCTCCAACAATCACGGCCTTAGTCTTAGGGAAACAATCGCTAATAGCCAAAAAGGCTTCTCTACAAACTTGCCCTCCCTCCAGCCACTCGATTAACTGAAATAACCTTAAGGCAAAAAGCTGATAGGTACGCGCTGTAACAAAATCAGCATGATTGGCCCATATATTTGTATCACAAGGATAATGCACTTCAAAACCTCTGCATAACTCCTCGCGTTTAGCAATCAAGTGATTTAGAATCTTATCGTAATATTGTTTTCCCAAATTGTGTTTGGTTTCTAAAACATCTAAAACATCTTCTACTTGATTACAAAGACTAGAATCACTCATTGCAGCAAGTGATAACACAAGCATATCAAAATGGACATTACCCTTTTCTATTGCTAATTGGATAAGCGGCTTTACTAAATGTTCTGCTTGTGACTCATGATCACTAAAAATGTTAGCAACCATATCAATAGCTAAAGGATGATCTTGTAACATTTTTTCTAAAATGAATTGATAGAGGCTAGAATTACCCCCTGCTCTAATCAAAAATACATCTCTCAATATAGAGGCGACCTTAGAGTTTGTATCAAAGCTCTCTTCAAGTTTTTTTTGCCCCCAGGACCAATTCTGTTTTTTCAGGATCGTTTCTATAAAGATATAGGCTACCACTTCATCTTCTTGGTTCCCAGAATCAAGCATCTCTTGCAAGTAAGAAGTCAGATGATTTTTTAAATCATCAAGTATTTGATAATCAGAAAAATGAGAGCAGTTATAGATTAAAAATAAACATGCCTTATTATTTTTCTGATGAATTAAATTTCTTAAAGTTTGTATGGCCCAAAAATTTCCAGCTTTAGCTAATTGCTCTAATGCTTTCCATGCCCAAGGTTGATCTAAAAAATGCCCCAATCCTTTTTCATTAATTTCAGCTTGATGCTGAGCTAGCTCTCTAAACGAGTGCAGCTCTTCTTTCAAAGCAAACATTATATTTAAGTACTTTTCTTGATCTTGAGCATCCATTCGCCTGAAAAAAGGAGATGCCACAATAGCATTTGTCCTATTGTTCATGCTTTCGGATAACAGCTCTATGTCGCGATCACTTAAATTCCGGCTTTTTAAAACTTGGTTTCCTATTTCATCAAAAACCGAGCGAAACACTTTATCTACTTTATCGCAATCTTCACTAAAATTAGATTGAAGAATATTTAGCTTACTTTCTTGATAAGCAATAAAGCTATGCAAGGCATGCCGCAGCTGTTGAAAATTAGGTGATGGAAGGCTCATAAAAATATCTAAACTTATTTTGGTCAAGTTATGAAAACAACACTTTTTAGTAAAGAAGAGCGTAAAAGCTTTAAACTGACAATGGCCAAGGCAAACACTTTGTTGCACAGTGAACGCCCCCAAATATCTTTAAAAGAGCTTCTGACTGCTCTTGATCTAAAAAGTGTGTGTCAACAGAGGTATCAACCTGCTCCCCAATCATTTTTGTAAATGATTCTTGATCTTCTTTTAAACACCCCATAGCTACAATGACTTTTTGATTTTTTGCATCTGTAAAAGATATATAGTTAAATAGATTTGTTCTATGATTCTCTGGGTGATTTTGAAAAATATCTTCATAAGCGCCTGCGAAGCGAATAACCTTAAATCCTTGTTCTTCAAGATCAATAGCTGCTGCATTTTCAAGCAATTGTTTCTTACTGGCAATTTGTTCTAAAAATTTTAGACGTTTTTCTAACACCTCATTTTTCTCATATTCAAGCTCATATTTAGACTTCAATTTTTGATAAACCAATGCACTGTCATTGAGCGCGACTGTTTTATCGTTTAATAAACACATCGCCATGTCTAGATGAAAATCTGGCTGTTCAATAAAATAAATTCGTTTGGCATCAATTGCAAGATCTTGAGAGAAAA
>CAZJSX010000036.1:0-10752 GCA_964548845.1 uncultured bacterium
GATCCCAGCATCATTTGGAGCCCGACAATTGCAGTTGAGTCCTTCAATCAGACAGCGCTGTCAACGCTTAACGCAAAAGCGATGCAGTTTTGTGAGTCGGTTGATGTCCATTTAAATAGCCCCCCTTTTGGTTATGACAAAGGGCCCGTTTTAACGGCGATGGCAAACCTGATTTCTCATCTATCTACTGTTTATTCTGCAAGTTTAGCGCTAACTACAAATTTATTTAAAATGAAGGTAGATGTATTTGAGACAAAAGCTAAAGCTTTATGTTTTCAATTGAATGAGTTACCTCATATTTATCGCGACTATCTCAAAAGAGGTGAATATAATAGACTTTATCAACTCATCGACCTATCTCATATCGTCAATTTTTTTAGTAAGACATTCACTTATCCTTCTGCTGCTAAAAAAAATGATTTTGCTCTAAAAATGATTGCTGACATCCATTTGATTCATTCAGCTCCATCTCAAGCCTCGAATATTGCTTCTTTGATTTCTTTAAAGGGGAAAGGGGAGGATATTTTTGATGAGGCTGCTCAGCAAATGATTGATCAATGCGATTATGAAAGTGGTTTTAGAACGTTTGCTAAAGCCAATGCCCTTCGCCTTGCTAAATCTCCTGTAAAAGGCATTTTTTCAGAAAGTAATAATCCTGAAAATGATTTCTACCTTTTCAGAGCCTTTGAAGAGACTTTAGCGCAAAACAACATTACTCTTGCTCATTATGCTAGAGAGTTAATTAGTTCAAAAATAACTCAAGTGGAGTGCTTGGCAAGGCTTATTGATCATGCTTTGGGAAATGAAGATTTTCCAAGAGTTGTTCAATATGCTCAGTATGTGATCAAAGTACTCCCTAAATTAAAAAAAGAGCCCTTTTTTAATGATATATACAGTAAAGCAGCTATGAAGCAGACAGGTGTTAGTTTGGCTTTTACAGTTTTTACTCGTAGTATAGATCAAATGTGCGAGTACCTTGTCCAAAACAATCAAAAAGAAATAGTTCAAAAGTTAAAAAAAGTCTAATCATAGATGTAAGTGGTGTGCTCATTCTTGTTAGGTCCAATAATTCTTAAATTGAAGTGAATTTTTTGGCTATCCCAATTGATATTGGCTAAGTAAGTATCTTGGTTGCACAAATGAGGTTGAACTGACTCTAAAGATTTAGTCTGATTGGTCGTTAAGTGAAATAAAAAAACAGGCTCTTTGTAGCCGTATCTTAAGTGCTCTAAAGTAATTAGTGATGCTTTTAAATCTAGAGTCCAGCGGAAAGAATTAGTAAACGCAATGCTAGACATAGTATTGTGGTTCCACGATCCCTTTTCATGAAAAATCAATTCATTAGAGTCATTTGACGAAATTAAAACTGTGGCTTTGCCCTGTTTAAACTCCATTTGATTTTCTTTTTTAGATCTAATTTCAAGATGTAGCTCTTTTACTTTTGACAGCCTTTTAAAAAAAGACTTGAGCTCTTGATTTCGAAAAAGATCTCTTTTGGTTTCTTGTTCAATTTTTAGTTTCGGTTTATGAACAAAACAATATTTTGTTTTTTCTTCGCAAGAGAGATGTAAGTAAGCTTTTTTAAGCAAAGCTTCCAGCTCATCAAACAGAGGGTGTTTTGTGTTGAACTGGTACATTTTTCTATTTTTCTCAAAATAACTTTCAATGACCTGATGACTTTCAAGTTTATTGAAGGCCCTTTGTAGGGGAGTTAAGGGGGTGTCTAGTAGGTTTTGTATTTGAGAGCCATATCCTGTGGAATTGATAAAAAGGAATAATAGTATTTTTTCTATATTTGGATTATCAAAAAGGACTCTCAACATTTTTTAACCTTAATTTGGGTTTAAAATTTAGCTAAAATTAACGCATTTTACAACAAAAAGTAGAAGTTTTAAATTTTTAACCTCAATTTAGGTTTAAAATGTGACGTATTGATTTTGCTCTGAATCTTGAAAAAAGAGATTATTTAGTCATCTTTTTTACAAACAAGGAGAAAAACATGGCTCAAATAACTAATAATCAAATTTATTCAATAAATCCTAACACATTAACTTATAAAGTGGAGGGATACAAAGCCCCTCAATCGACTTATAAAATGTGCTTTTTTAGCACAGCAAATGCTCAATCAGTAGTTCAAACTTGGGACAATCAAAATTATTTTTCTTTAGGGGATCATAGTATTGTTCAGCCGGAGGGAAATGAGCTGTCTGTACGAGTGTGGCAATTGCCTCCAGAAGGTTTTATGGCGGGGAATTTAGGGTATGCTGAGAGAACTATTAATTTAGACCCATTGAATGGATCTAGATTTACAATAGTATTAAAGCCAGACGCTTGGTTTCCTGGTGATATCACGGAGATTTTTATTAGAGAAGGTGAATAACAGTTCATTTTCAATTAAAAGAAAAAGAGAAGATGGCGTTGAAGTTATCTTCTCTTTTTTATTGCGCCCAGCATGGCTCAACTTTAGAGAGTGAAAATCTCTCATGTCTCCGATAAGAAGAGCCATATAAGTAACCGGCAAGAGTGTTCATCGTGAGATGGAAGCCATGGCAAATAATAGCCTAGCGAGCGGCAAGCACATACGAGGCTGTCAAGCAGGACAAGAATGTAATGAGATTTAAAGTCCGATATTTATACGGAAAGTTTGAACGTAGATGTAATAGGCGTAGGCTAGAAAGGTTTGAAGATAAAGTCGCAGTGAAATACTAGAAGTTTCTAGTGATAGTTAAAAGAAAGCAGAAAAAAAATGCTCTCTTTTAATCAATTAAGCATTTATTTTTCTTAAAAAATTTTTTGATAAAAACTTATCTTGGGATTGTTTCAAAACGGCAAAATTGGATAGCATTTTCCTGTTTTTTTATAATAAGATGTAGTAACTTGTTGTCTACAAACTAAATGTTCAAGAGGAAAATATGGCAACTAGAATAGGAAATGCAAGTGATTTACTATTTAAAAGTCTACCCTTATTAACTGCTGGGGGTGTATATAGGGTTACATCGTGTTTAATGGATAGGCTTGATGAGCAAAATGCAGTACGACCGACTGCGTTGACGCGATCTGACTTATCAAAAATGGCATACCTGAATGTTTTAAATCAACGTCGATTAGCTAGTGTTGACAGGTCACTTGGCGAAGACGATGAACTTACGAGTCGTTTAATAACACAATTGCAAGTATTGAGCATGTTGTCTAGCTGTAATAATACTGAAAACGCAGTGAGGCTTATGTTTTCTAAAGAACACGCTACTGAAGCGCTTGTATCTTTACAAGATCAATCACTAGCTGGAGAGGAGTTTGAGAAAATTAAAAGTTGCTTAAAAGAGATCACTGAGTCAGGCGGATTATTCAACCATAGTGTTTCAGACAACTTTTTGGATGATCTTGCTAGAAGTTTTGCAACTCAATGTAGAGGTTTTTGGCCCAAGAATCGATTGAATAGAGAGCATTTTAGGGAAAATTCTCTTTTTCAAACTGCTCGACAAATTATAGAACTTAGGGATCCATCTCAAGTTCCGTTTAAAGTGTTTCAAATAAAAAATCCTTCTAGTTTTCCTGGTCTTCATGTTTGGAGTGACGATCAACTAGAAACGATCATACAGTTTCTTGAAAATTTAAAAAGTAAGGTTCAAGACAGTGCCCAATTTTCAAATGTAGAAGCAGATATAAGCAATCACCTAACTTTATTTCAACAAATTCGTGACGGTAAAACTGAAGTAAGCGAGCCAGGTTTAGAAAGTTTTAGGAGAATTTTTTTAAGTTTTGCGGAAGTTTATAAAAATCAGCTGCCTGTCAATTTTGCTAATGAAGTTGACTCGTCAATAGAAGAATGGAGCAAAAAATTTAATCAATTTGAAGAAGGTCAATTAACAATCGCTCAAAGATTTAGGCGATGCTTGTCAAGATCTGGAAATTTTAGGCAAGTCGTTTCTCTGGGTATGGCTGGTTTGGTTTACTCTATGATGACAAGTGACCTTTTTAGTGAACAATAATTGTTCTTTTGCTCGGATGCGTTAATCAAAAAAAAGATCTTATTCAGAATGATAAAGAAATCATTATTGCTTCATTTACGGGAGGCAATTTGCTAGATTACTTTTTAGAAAACCATTGATTAAAAGTGCTGATAGTTAGTTTATTAAGTAGAAAAGAGATAACATTTCTTAAGCAGATGTTTTTCAACTTTGGGTGTGAGCACAAATTAGTTATTAAATTATATAAGTTTTAAAAAATTTACTTAAAATTTGTTTATTAAAAGTTAGTTTTTTAAATGGAGCCTAGCAAAAAGATAATCTATTTTCCTTCTATTGCATGAAAATAATCGGATCGTTATCCTGCTCAAAGTTTAATAGAGGGTAAAAATCGTGCGAAAATTATTCGGAACAGATGGCATTAGAGGACGAGCAAACCACTATCCGATGAACGTCGAAACCATTTTAGCCTTAGGAAGAGCGTTTGGAATATGGCTAAGGCAAAATAATCCAGAAGGAAGAATTAGAGTCGTTATTGGTAAAGACACCAGGCTCTCTTGCTATATCTATGAGAACGCTTTGATTTCTGGATTATGTTCCATGGGAATAGACACTTTAATGGTGGGACCACTGCCGACACCTGGTGTTGCCTTTATCACAAGAGCGTACCGGGCAGATGCTGGAGTGGTTATTTCTGCTTCACATAACCCTTTCCACGATAATGGAATCAAGTTTTTCACAGCTGATGGCTATAAATTTCCAGACGAGCTTGAGATCAAAATCGAAAAGATGATCGAAGATGGGAATTTTGAAAGATACCTTCCGGCCGATCATAACATTGGCAAAAACAGCAAAATTGACGATGCTGATGGTCGCTATATTGAATTTGTCAAAGCCACATTGCCTCGAAGATTTTCTTTAAAGAACATTCGTGTGGTTTTAGACTGCGCTAATGGAGCTGCTTTTCGTGTGGCCCCTATTGCTTTTAAAGAATTAGATGCCGAAGTGTTTAGTGAAAATTGTCAGCCTAATGGTCTAAATATCAATGAACATTGCGGAGCGTTGCATGTAGAGAGCTTACGTAAATGTGTTTTAGAGCGCAGATCTGATGTGGGCATTGCCTTTGATGGCGATGGCGATAGAGTCATCATGGTTGATGAGCAAGGCAATATTATTGACGGTGATACCATTTTAGCCATCTGTGCCAAAGATCTTAAAGAACGCAAAGCTTTAGAAAATAATTGTGTCGTCGGAACCATTATGAGTAATTTTGGATTAGTCAAATGTATGGCTGATTTAAAAATTAATTTTGTTCAATCTCAGGTTGGCGATCGCTATGTCATCAATAAGATGCTCGAGCATAAAGCTAATTTAGGTGGAGAGCAAAGTGGGCATTTAATTTTTGCCGATCACAATACGACAGGTGATGGGCTGGTTTCTGCGCTGCAAGTGATGCGAATTATGAAAGAGAGCGGTAAAAAGTTATCTGAACTTGCCAAAATTATTGAACGCTATCCCCAAGTACTTGTGAATATTAAAGTGACCTCAAAGCCTAAAATTGACGAGATTCCAGGACTGACAAAAGCTATTGAGAAAATACAACAAAAGTTACAGAATAAAGGACGTGTTTTGATTCGTTATTCCGGTACAGAGAATGTTTGCCGCGTGATGCTAGAAGGGCCAAGCGATTCTTGTTGCGAACAATATGCACAATCACTAGCAGATATCATTAAAGAGCAAATAGGGTTGTAAATTTATGTGTGGTATTTTTGGTTATGTTGGCAATAAAGAGGCAGTCCCAATTGTATTAGAAGGACTAAAAGTCTTAGAGTATAGAGGATATGATTCTGCAGGCATCGTTGGCATCCAAAAAGGCAAAGCCTTTTTTTTAAAATAGAAAGGGAAAATAGGTCAGCTTGCCAAAATGATCGAAGAAAAACAATTTAAGCTCAAAACAGCAATCGCACATACCAGATGGGCCACTCACGGCAAAGTGAACACACAAAATGCTCACCCTCATTTTAATATGGACCAAACTCTGGCCATTGTTCATAACGGGATTGTTGAAAATCATTTAAAGCTCAAAGCCTTTTTAGAAAAAAACGATATTCAATTTGCAAGTGAAACTGATTCAGAAGTCATCGCTCACTTAATGGGATATTTTTATAAAGGGGATATTTTAAAAGCTCTTTTAAAAACGATCTCTAAATTAGAAGGTGCCTTTGCAATTGCTGGTGTTCACAAAGATTTTCCAGATCAAGTTTTTATTGCAGCTAAAGGAAGCCCTATTGCAATAGGTGTCGGTGACAATGAATATTTTATTTCTTCAGATGTTAACGGGTTTTTAAAGCACACCAATAGAGTGATGTTTCTAAAAGATGGAGAGGTCGCTTTAGTGGATAAAAGTGGTATTAAAGTTTATTCTCAAGAAGGAGAGAGAATCACAAAAGGGATCGAGCAAATTAAAGGCTCCACTTTTGAAATTTCGAAACTCAATTTTGAGCATTTTACTTTAAAAGAGATCCACGATCAGCCAGAGGCGATTCAAAGATTATTAGTCTCTCGTTTTGAAGAAGAGTTTGGGGCTATTTGCTTAGCGGACATGGGAATTGATGAAGGATCATTACTTGAAACTTCGCGCATTTTAATCTTAGCATGCGGTAGCTCTTGGCATGCCGGCTTTGTGGGCTCTTATCTTTTTGAATCTTTATCGAGATTGCCAACTCAAGTTGAAATCTCTTCTGAATTTCGCTATAAAAACCCCATTGTTTTAAAAGACACTCTAGTCATTGCTATTAGTCAATCAGGAGAAACTGCAGATACATTAGCAGCAGTTCATGAATTAAAAGCCAAAGGGGCAAAAGTCATTGCCATTTGCAATCGCGAAGAGTCTTCACTTGCTCGCATTACCGATCACACTCTTTTAATTAAAGCAGGCCCAGAAATTGGAGTATGCTCGACAAAAGCATTTACTAACCAAGTCGTCTTATTATCTCTTTTAGCTCTACATCTAGGAAGGATGCATCATTTGAGTAAAGAAGAGGGGATTTATTTCATTAAAGAGATGAAAAAATTACCTGAACTTGCCAAAGAGATTTTAAAGCAAGCTCACCAAATTGAAGCCTTAGCCAAAAAATATTATACATATCAAAACTTTTTCTTTTTAGGTCGCAGCTATATGTATCCAGCAAGTTTGGAAGCGGCTTTAAAATTAAAAGAGATCTCTTATATCAACGCGCAAGCTTATCCAGCAGGAGAGCTCAAGCACGGTCCGATTGCTTTAATTGATGAAAATTGCCCCACAATTGCATTATGTAGCAATCAGCATACCTACACTAAATTGCTCAGCAACTTAATGGAAGTGAAAGCCAGATCTGGTTTAGTTATTGGCTTTGCTACTAAAGGTAGTCCAGGGCTTGAGCAAATTGTCGATGATGTTTTTTGGCTGCCAGAAATCTGTGATGAATTAGCAGCTATTCCTATTTCAATAGCGCTTCAACTTTTTGCCTATTATATGGCTAAGGAAAGAGGTTGTGATATTGATCATCCTAGAAATTTAGCTAAATCTGTGACTGTAGAGTAGTAATTAAAAGTTTAATTACTACAAACCTCTCTCTTTAGTTATTATTGCTGTTTTTTTCTTAATCTTTTTAATAGTTTAGAAGTATACTTTTTACTAAATTTTAACTATTTAAGAGTGTAAATATGAGTATTGTACCTTTTCAGCTTAACCAAGCTAATCCATATCTGAATATGGAAAATATCAATTATCAATCCCCACAGTATTGTCCAATTTTGAAAAGCAGTGTATCTCTCATAGACAATTCTATAGGTCAGGTGTATGCCAAGGGATATGAAATATTAAATTATGCAGAGAAAATATTTAAACAATATACAGGATATGATTTACAACCTTTAGTTATACTGGGACCAATTACCGTTACTGCTTTATGGAAAGCTCCTGCTTTTTTTAAATTTATATATCTTCATCCTGCAGTAGTAGTCTCGACAGTAGCCATAGGCGCTGCATATTATGGTGGTAATAATATCTACAACAATAGTTGCAAAGGTAAAGAACCTATTATTGAATCAGAGCTTTTCCTAAATCATCTTAAGAATTTTTTACAGAGCGTAGAAAAAATTAAATTGCAGGGAGCTGCCTGGTGTATAAAAGGGTCCTTATTAGACTCACAAATATTCGATGCGATGGATTATATTTTAAAGCATCCTGATACTTCAATATATGCAATCAATAATCATATGAATTTGGCTAAAGATTTATCTACTTGTATTGGAATAAGATTAGCGGGAAATAAAAAAGAAATCTTAAAAATCTTAAATCTATTGAAAGAAAGTTTCACTGAAGAACAAATCGAAAGCCTAAGCAAAGCTTTAATTTTAATTGATGCTGTTTCTGAAAATACAGTGTTGAAGTTAAGAGAGATTTTGGGAATAAAAGAAGTACCTGCAGATGAAAACAAAAGTCTTGTTAGGATTTAGAACAAATATGAAAATTTAAGAAAAAAGCTTATTCAAAAAGTGCAGATATAGATTTACCATCTTTAATGCAAAGAATGGCCTCTCCTAAAAGAGGGGCTACTGAGATAACGCGGATATTATCTGGCGCTTTTCCTCTAAGCGGAATGGTATCAGCAATGATCATCTCTTCGATGACACTATTTTTAATGGTTTCAAGAGCTGAATTAGAAAAAACAGGATGAGTTACAACTGCAAATACTCTATTTGCCCCTTTTTCCTTTAAAAGCTGAGCCGCTTTTACCAGTGTCCCACCTGTATCACATAAATCGTCTATAATGATGGCATCTGCTCCCTGAACATCCCCGATTAAACTCATAGAAGCAACAACGCCTGCTTTTGCCCGTTCCTTGCTGATCATGGCCAGCTCTGTTGTAATCCCTTTTTTATTTAAAGCATCGGAAAATTTCTTTGCTCTTTCAACTCCTCCTGCATCAGGAGAAACCACTACCACATTTTTTAAAGATTTATCGGCAACATAAGAGACGAAAAGGGGAGATGCAAATAGATTGTCTACGGGGATATCTCGAAAAAATCCTTGAATCTGCCCACAGTGTAAATCAACAGTAATCACGCGATCAATACCCGCCATTTCTAACATTAGAGCAATATCTGCTGCTGAAATGGGGACTCTAGATGTAGTTTTACGATCTTGTCTGGCATAGCCATAATAAGGGATGACGGCTGTAATAGAGGCAGCAGAGGCTCTTTTCATGGTGCGAGTGAGAAGATAGAGTTCCATTAGATTATCATTTATGCTGTGAGTTTCACTTTGGCAACTAGGTTGTAAAAGAATAACATCTTTGCCACGTACGCTCTCTTCAATATGAATTTGAATTTCTCCGTCATTAAATTTATTAATGACTACAGACCCTAAAGAGACATTCAGATAGTCGGCAACTTTTTTAGCTAACTCGTAATTTGCATTCCCGGTAAATATCATGAAGGAGTTAGAAGCTAGAAGATTTGTAAATAGGCAAATTGTGATTACAAATGCGAAAAGGATTCTTGTCATATTTTTTTCGAAAAGATTTTTTTCGCTTTTGATCGGAGCTACTTGTAACTTCACCTGCGGTTGATCGACAATCATCTATATGATATCGACAGGAATTTGTGCTCTTTTAAATCAAAAACACTGTCTCTTTTCATTCAATAATTGTAAAAAAACACTAACAGATCCGTACGTATTTTTACAACAAATGTTGCTGGGAAAATGTGTAATTTTTTTTTGATAAATAGATGGAAATGGTAAAATATTTTTTTTAATTTTAGTGGCAGGATCTAATAATAGGAGGAGCAATCTTGCTAATTTATTAAAAAAATGGTATTATAGCTATTTTAAGCTAATTGATTTACAGGCGGTATACTATGTCAAACGATTACAAAATCTTCGATTCTACAAGACCAAAAGTTCAAGTTGAGCAAGTGAATACCTTCACGACTCAAGTTTATGGCTGGATGACTGTGGGTTTAAGCTTAACAGCATTTGTAGCCTGGCTTGTGTTTAAATCAGGTCTGTATATTAAATTCTTACCTTACTGGATGGCATTTGCACTTGCAGCCTTGGTTATTTCACTGACACTTTCTGTTAGGTTAATGAAGTTAAGCTTTACTGCGACAGCAGGGTTGTTTTTAACATACTCAGCCCTAGAAGGTGTTATTTTTGGTAGTGTGCTTCCAGCCTATGCTACAGCATTTGGGGGGCAAGTCATTTGGGCTGCCTTTGGTACGGCTGCTATTGTCTTTTCAATCGCTGTATTATATGGAATATTCTCCAAATCGGATTTAACAGCTCTAGGCCCTCTTTTAAGAGTCGCATTGATGGGATTAGCTGCTGTTTCCTTGTTGTTTTTTGTTCTGTCAATGTTTATGCCAATGCAGGGAATGGTTTTGTTAATCAGTTATATTGGATTAATTATCTTTTTAGGCCTGACTGTCTATGATGCTCAGCAAATTAGAAATATGTCTAAAGAGGTAGATGGATTTAGTGCCCTTTCTTGCAAAATTTCCCTCGTGATGGCATTTCGCATGTATCTCAATGTAATTGCAATTTTTTGGTACCTTTTACAAATCTTTGCCTCAAATAAAAAAAGATAAGCTAAACAACAAAGCTTAAGTTTTTATTGTTTAGGTGCTTATTAAATACCCCTTTACAAATAATTTAACCCCTCCTATTAGGACGACAGGAGGGGTTCTTTTATGCCTTTTGTCCAAAACGATAAGATCAAGCTTTTTTACCACGTTGAAGGCG
>CAZJSX010000037.1:0-10697 GCA_964548845.1 uncultured bacterium
AAAATGTGACTCAAATGGATTTGATTGGCATCGATTAAAATTTTAAAAGAGCTTTTTGGTTGCACTTGCGCTAGTGGTTTATTTTCTGTCATCTGCATCGCTTTTTTCCTTCTCTCTAAAAATAATTTAGCCTGATCATAGGCTTTATCACAATTTTCGATAAGCAAAGGTAAATCTTCGTCCAAAGAGGTCATCCATTGACAATTTAACCTTTTACTGCCCTCTTTCTCATCTACTTTTAAAATAGCACAAATGAGCTGATTCTCTACGATCAATTGCCCAGACTTTTCATATAAATCACTCCAAATAGGCAATTCATACTGATGCTCTCCATCACTAATCGTTAAAATGGCAAATTTTTTCTGAGACGTACCATTGACTCGAACTTTAATGCTCTCAATAATAAAGCACGCTCTAAAAACAGTCCCCGCATCAAAGTCTAAAGCTTTATGTAGAGGCTGTGCATTTAATGCTTTGATTTTTTTTGCATGAAACTCTAGCGGATGTTGCGTCAAGAAAAAGCCCAATAGCTCTTTTTCTAGAAATAGTTGACTAATTTTAGAAGTGGGATGAAGAACTTTTGGAGGGGTTGAAAAATCTTCTTTATCTGAGGTCTCCATTAAAGAGAAAAAGTTGATCACTCCCCGATCTTTTTCTTTTTGATCCGCATTGGCAAGATCATACATTGGTTCAATACTCAAAACAATCTCATCTCTAGTCCAACCGCTAAAATCAAAGCAACCAGCTTTGGCGAGCACCTCGATGTTTTTCTTACCTATTTTTTTCAAATCCATTCTTTTGAAAAATTCAGAAAGAGTTTTAAAAGGGCCGTTTTTGCTTCTCTCTTCAATAATGGCGTCAACAACCCCTTCACCTACCCCTTTAATGGCAGACATGGCAAATCGCACCCCATTTTTAGAAGGCCAAAACTCTTTACCCGCTTCATTGACATCCGGAGGTAATATCTCCATGTGTAGACTGCGACATTCTTGAATAAATTTTGCTACTTTTGAAATATCATCGCTATCGCATGTCATTAAAGCAGCCATCCACTCTTTAGTGTAATTGGCTTTCAAATAGGCTGTCACATAACTTAAATAAGCGTAGGCCGCAGCATGTGACTTGTTAAATCCGTATGAGGCAAATTTTTCCATCTTATCGAAAATTTGTGTTGCAATCTCTTCACTAATCCCATTAGACATAGCCCCAGTTTTAAATTTCTCACGCTGCTCGGCCATTTGAGCGGCATCTTTTTTACCCATTGCCCGTCTTAATACATCCCCTTCACCTAAAGAGAAGTTGGCTAATTTATTAGCAATTTGCATCACCTGCTCTTGGTAGACCATGACTCCATATGTCTCTTTTAGAATATCATCCATCCATGGATGCTCACTCTCTATTTTTTCTCGCCCATGTTTGCGGTTGATGAATGAGGGAATCATATTCATTGGACCTGGGCGATAAAGAGAAATGGCTGCAATAATCTCCTCAAATTTATCGAGATGTAGTTTAACAGCAAGATCCGCCATCCCAGCAGATTCCAACTGGAAGACTCCCGATGTTTTTCCTTGATTTAAGAGTTCAAACGTATTGGCATCATCTAAGGGAAGATTGCTCCAATCTACTTTAGTTTGGCAAGTTTGAGCAATCATATCGACTGCTTTTTGAATACACGTTAAGGTTTTAAGACCCAAAAAATCCATTTTGAGCATTCCCACTTGCTCTAGTGGCTTCATGGAAAACTGTGTGACGATTAAATCTGAGTCTTTAGCATTGCAGATAGGAATATGCTCTATTAATGGTGGGCCACTAATCACAACCCCTGCTGCGTGCACCCCTGTATTGCGTATGCATCCCTCTAGTGCTTTTGCAACATCAATAATACGGCGAGTTTCACTATCTTCTAAGTACATGCGACTTAAATCAGGATCGACTTCTAAAGCTTTATCGATGGTGATGTTGAGCTCTTCTGGAATTAACTTCGCAATCTGATTAACTTTTGAAAGTGGAACATTAAGGGCTCTGGCGACATCTTTGATAGCCATTTTGGCTTTCATTGTTCCAAATGTAATGATTTGCGCTACATTTTCTTTTCCATACTTATTTAAAGTATATTCGATAACCTTTTCTCTTTTATCCATACAAATATCAACGTCGATATCGGGATAAGATAAACGCTCAGGGTTGATAAATCTTTCAAAGAAAAGATGAAAACGAAGTGGCTCAATATCTGTAATAGCAATTAGGTATAAAACAATCGAGCCAGCTCCTGATCCACGCCCAGGACCTACAGGAATTTGATTTTGCTTTGCCCAATTGATAAAATCATAGACAATCAGTAAATAATCTCCCATCCCCTTATTCAAGATAATATCTAACTCCATCTCTAATCGATTATGAATCAATTGCAGCGGATCTTGATTGGGGAAATGTTCGCTGATAACCTCAATTTTGTCAGGGCTATAGCGAACTTCAATGTTTTGATAACAAAGATCTCTTAAAAACTTTTTACTTAAAGTTAATCGCTCAGCTTCAGAAATCTCTTTTTTAATTCCAGGCGGATAAAAAACAGGATAATGTTTAACTTCAAAATCAATCTGAAAATTACACTTTTTAGCGATGACTAATGTATTTTCAATGGCTTCAGGTAGATCTTGAAAAAGCTGCTTCATCTGCTCTGGCGACTTAAAATAATATTCGTGCGATCCATAACATCTACGTTTTGGATTTGGTATTTTCTGTTTTAAATTTCCAAGAGAATCCTTTTCCCAGATTTCACACGGCTCACCTGATTGAATATTGATTAATATCTCATGAGCTTTCCAATCTTCTCGTAAAATATAATGACTATCATTTGTTGCAACGATTGGGATGGAAAGTTTTTTACTCACTTTCAAAAGCATCTGATTGACTTTCTCTTGCTTTGAAATAAAGTCTCTATAGTGCTGCAGCAACCACCCTTCTTGACTAATCCCATCTTGATCGATTAACTCTTCTTGTCCATGCCGATGTAGCTCTAGATAAAAATCTTCTTTAAAAACATCTAAGAACCATTGAACTTCTTCAAAAAAAACTTCTTCAGATTCATTAATTGCAGCTTGAGCAATCATGCTATTTAAACATCCCGATAAGCAGATCAACCCTTTTGAATGATTTTTGAGTAGCTCTTTGTCTATTCTTGGAAAGTAATAGAAACCCTCTAAATAGGCTTTTGAAGTTAACTTGACGAGGTTGCGATAACCCTCTTCATTTTTTACGAGCAGTGTGAGATGATAAGCTGTTTTTTTTCCTGATAGCTTTGACTTTTCAAAGCGAGAAGTTGGAGCCACATAGACTTCACAGCCAATGATAGGTTTAATTTTTGCTGCTTTACAGGCTTTGTAGAATTCAACAGCCCCAAAAAGATTGCCATGATCTGTTAAAGCAACAGCTGGCATTTGAAATTCCACGGCTTTTTCAACAATAGACTTGATAGATGCAACTGCATCTAGAATAGAGTATTGAGAGTGAACGTGTAGTGGTACCCAGTTCATTAAGAGCTAGTTGCTGCTTCTTTTTCTTCTGTTTTTCTTTTATTTTTAACTCTACTTTCTCCTGCTGACCAAAGGGGCAAGAAGCAGAGTATCGAAACTAAACCACAAGCTACAATCATGACAAAGAAACCTTGCCAACCAAATTTTTCGATTGCAAAACCTAATGGCCAACCAGCAACTGCGCCACCCAAATAAGCAAACCAACCGGCAAATCCAGTGGCTGTCCCCGCTGCATTTTTATGCGAAAGTTCTGCTGCTGCAAGTCCAATTAACATTTGTGGACCAAACAGGAAGAACCCAATCATAGCAATAATATAAGAGTTCCATACCAGCGATGGTTGTGGATATAACCAAAAAATAACTAGGCATAAGAACATTCCTAAAGAGAAAAAGACGTTGATTGGACCTCTGCGTCCAGACCAAATTTTATCTGACAACCAGCCTGCAACAAGCATGCCGACAAACCCACCTATTTCGAACCAAAAGACACATGAGCCGGCTTTCATCAAGCTAAAGCCTCTTGTCTCCATTAAAAAGATCGTCGTCCAATCATTCATCGCATTTCTAATTATATAAACGAAGATTGAAGACAGGGCTAAAAGCCAGATATAACCATTATTTAGAACGTATTTGAAAAGAATTTCTTTAAACGATAACTGTTTATTGATCTGTTTAGATTCTGATTCAGAAATGTTATCTTCTTCGCGATGCCTCTCAATTGTTGGCAAACCTAAAGACTCAGGAGTATCGCGCAATCTATTAAATAGAAACAAACCACCCACAATACAGACAATGCCGGGAATGAACATGATCGATCGCCATCCATAAATCTGAGCACTGTATGCTGCGACGAAAGGTAAAATAGCGGCCCACACGTTGTGAGAAGTACTCCAAAAACTCCACCAAGTTCCCCTTTCCGATTTCGAATACCAATGAGACAATAGCTTAGAGCACGGTGGCCAACCAAATCCTTGAAACCATCCGTTTAACCCCCAGAAAATGGCAAACCATAATAAAGAGGAAGACATTCCAAAAAATATGTTGAGAATTCCAGTAATCACAAGCCCAAAAGCCATAAAAAATCGAGGATTCGATTTATCTGAAAGAATTCCACTGACAAATTTACTAAAACCATAAGATATAGCCATCACGCTACCCAAAATACCTAGCTGTGCTTTGGTCATCCCTAAACCCTGGATCATCAAAGGCATTGCAAAGGCTAAGCTCTTGCGAGAGAAATAGTAAAAGACGTAACCAATATACATCGCATAAAAAATGCGTATACGCCAATAACGATATTGCTGATTGACTTGATTCTTATCTTCAATAGGTGCAATTGGCTTAGTAGGTTTTATAAAATCTAGAAAAGAGGCCATGTCCTAACCATTAAGTTTCGAGGCCTAAAAGATTTAGGCGCTATTATAAAGTTATCTAAATTCCCCATTTACGAGTCTTCTATGTTAACTCAATATTTAATAAACTGCAATTATTTCGTTTACCAATACCAAGTTAAACTGTCACCGTGTTTAAACGATTCAAGTATTTTCTTTCCATTTGATTTTTTAAGTTGCTTAAAAAAAGGTCTATACTTAACATGCATTTAAAATGGCAAAGAGCGACATTTTTATGGAAAAAATAGAAACTTTACACCACCTACAAGCGCACAAGAAGCATCCTTCTTCTATAAAAGTGATGTTTTCTGACCGTGGAAGCATCCTATTTGGAGTAGTACTTGTTTTTTTAATGGTGACTCTAAGTGCAACTTATTTTTTAGTTAAAGTGCAAAAAGCGCCAACTTTTTATTTGAATGAGACTTTATTAAAAAAAACTATTTGCAAACAACTCCCCTCACATCAACCTCGTTTGGGTTTTTATGATCTCAAGTCAAAACATTTTTTACTTTTTTATTGCCCGAAAAAAGTTCTCTATAAAGCTCATAAGCCTTTACCTTCAGCATACAGCGCCCTGTTGAAATCATCTAAAAAGCAATCGCGCTAAGTTTTTATTTCTTTTGCCAGCACTTTATGTAAAGTCCCCTATTTATTTTTTATATCGTTATTGCTTATGATGTGCCATTATTGTCTTAAAGCAAACAAATTGAAATATGAACTACTCTATTCCTAAGGGAACCTTTGATCTTTTACCGCAACAGGATAAAGAAGAAAATCAATGGAAAGAAATTCATCGCTGGAATTATCTGCGCGCTCAAATTTTTGAGCTTGCTCATAACTATGGTTTTGAAGAAATCGTCACCCCTATCTTTGAAGCAACTGAGTTATTCACTCGCAGTATTGGCGACAGCTCCGATATCGTTAGTAAAGAGATGTATACCTTTTTAGATAAAGGTGAACGCTCCATGACCCTTCGCCCTGAAGGAACTGCACCAGCTATGAGAGCTTTTATTGAAAGCCAAATGCATCAAGGCTCTTATTGTCACAAACTCTGTTATACAGGACCCATGTTTCGCTATGAGCGTCAGCAAGCTGGGCGATACCGCCAATTTTATCAATTCGGCGCAGAAATTATTGGCCTTCCATCAGCTCAACTCGATGTTGAATTAATCGATTTTTTATATGCTCTTTTTCAAAGACTAGGGCTACAAAATTTAACTATTCATATCAATTCCATTGGGAATAAAGAATGTCGCCAGAATCATCGAAATGCACTAATCGACTATTTAAAACCCCATTTTAATTCTCTTTCTTTAGAGAGTCAAAAAAGATTCGAAACCAATCCCCTTCGCATACTTGATTCAAAAAATTTAGAAGATCAAAAAATTGTAATTGGTGCTCCATCTATTCTCGATTACTTAGAAGAAGAGTCTAAAGAGCATTTTGAAGAAGTTAAAAAGTGGTTGCGCCTTCTCAACATCCCTTTTGTAATAAACGATAAACTCGTCAGAGGTTTAGATTATTATAACCGAACTGTTTTTGAAGTGGTCTCCGGAGATTTAGGAGCGCAAAATACGATTGCAGCTGGTGGTAGATACGACTATCTCATTAAAGATTTGGGTGGCCCAGAACTACCTGCTGTTGGATTTGCAATTGGTATCGAAAGAGTCTTACAAACAATGATTGCTCAAAGCTGTTCATTTCCATCAAGACCAGTTCCTTTAGTTTTATTAATTCCATTAGGTGAGCCCTCATTGCAAGTTTGCTTCCAGTTATTAAAACAATTGCGCAATCACAACATTCCAGCTGAGATGGACTATAGCTTTAAAAAATTAAAAAATATTCTCAAGTATGCCGATAAGAAAAATATTCCTTATGTGACTATTCTCGGCGAAGACGAATTAAAAAATGAAACAGTGATTTTAAAACATATGATCACATCACAAGAAGAGCCTGTAAAACTAGATCAATTTATTTTAACTCTAAAAAACAAGCTCTCTCATGGCCAACCTAATTAACTTTTCGCTATTTAAACATAAGGAGAGCTTATGAAAAGATTATTAACACTTGCCGTTGTTGTTGCTTCGGTTTTTTCAATGAATGCTTTTGCTGGAAAAGCAGAGAAAAAAACTGTAGAAAAAGAAAAAAATCTTTCGGATCCACAAATGGTTTCTAAAGCCATCGGTCATTTTTTTGCTAAAAATTTAAAAGAGTCTTCAGGTTTTAATTTTGATCTTAAATTCGTGATCAAAGGAATGCAAGAAGCTCTCAGTGGAAAACCATCTCCATTATCTCAAGCTGAATATGAGCAAGCAATTAACATGATTTTGCAAAAAGATATCGAAGAAAAAGCGGCTAATAATCTTAATGAAGCGAATACTTTTTTAGAAAGCAATACAGCTAATACGGATGTTATTGAGTTAGTTCCTGGAAAATTACAAATGACTATCCTAAAAGAAGGTGAAAGCAACGACTCTATTCCAGCTAATGGTCAACCTCTAGTTTATTACACTGGAAAATATTTGGATAATACAAGTTTAGGAAGCTCTGAGAAAGAGCCTATTCAACTTCATTTAGAACAAGAATTTCCAGGCGTTCGCTTAGGTCTTGTTGGAGCAAAAGAGGGAGAACAAAGAAGACTCTTTATTCATCCTGAACTTTGCCCATCTTCTGATCTAGCAGCTCCTAATTCTTTAATGATTTTGGACTTTACAGTTGTTAAAGCTAATCCATCTTTAGATTCGCAAGCCACAACAGAAACTCAAGAATCTTTAGATTCAACAACTATCCAAGAAGATTCATTTATTCGAGAGTAGTTCTCAAATTCAATAGTGCGGGCTGTTTGCTCGCACTTGCTTTTCTAGAAGAAAATAAACGAAAATTTAAACAATTAATTAATTGCAATAGAGACAATTGCAATTTGATGCTTATTGGCAAGTTCAACAACTTCTGGATCTAAAATTAAAGTACAATCAGCCTCTATTGCTAAAGCTGCTGCTTCAATCTTAATTAATTTTTCTATGGTATTTAAACCAACGACTGGGACATCGAAACGTTTATCTTGATTGGGCTTTGCAAGTTTCACGACCACACACCCTTTCCCAGCTAAATCCCCTGCTCTTTGCAAGCATTGATCTGTTCCTTCCATAGCTTCTACTGCAACAATGGATTTGTTTTTGACAACGACACATTGACCAATATCTAAACGACCTAGCTCTTTAGCAATTTGAATTCCAAATTCAATATCTTGACTGATTTTTTTTGTAGGGAGGACTTTTGTCAAAATACCATCTTTTGCAAGATATCTTTGTAAGATTTTTGTTGTATCCATAAAGAAGATCCCTTTTGTTTCAAAAACCTTGATCACATTTCTACAGATGGTATCGGCTCGCAAATCTTTCAAGCCTAAGAACATTTTGAGAGTGGTAAAATCCATTGCTAGTAACGAGAGATTAAAAATGCGGTTATGCTTAATTAAGCCAGCCATTACCGCTTCTTTAGCATTATATTTTAAACACGCAGATCTGGCTTTGCCAATCTGCGTGATATTACCCCAAATAACTTTATCTGCAAATTCTACTAAACTTTCTGGAGTGATTCCCTTAATTGCAATGAGCAAAATTTTCTTTTGCTGATTTTTCAACTCTTGGATCACTTTGATAGGCATGACCCCTTGTCCGGCAATTAGGGCGACAAAGCTCATTATATAGTTTCTTGGATAAACTCTTGTAGTGCGTCTACATCTTTAAGACCAACTGTACGATTTACCTCTTTTCCATTTTTAAATAGAATTAAAGTAGGAACTGAAGTTACTTGTAGTTGAGAAGCGATATTTTGAGCATGATCGATATCTAATTTACAAACTGAAACAATCCCCTCTTCTCTTTCTGCCAACTCTTCTAAAATAGGGACAAGCATCCGACATGGAGCGCACCATTCTGCAAAAAAATCAACTAATGTCACACCGTGTTGAATTGTTGAATGAAAATCACTGCTGTTTAATTTTTTGATAAGACCACTAGTCATAAAATTTCCTCATCTAAAGTCTATATTAATGTTTATACTATCTTAAAGGGGGGCAAAATTAAATGCACTTTTTTTTAAGGAGGAGACCCAATAGCTCCGTCCAAATACCAACGCTTTAAATTCTCAACGGACTGATGCCAAGCTTTGACCATTGCCGATTGAGCTTCCTTTTTCTCTAAATGTTTAAACATATCCCAGATCAAGGGAGTACCAAAAATACAAACCAAACGACCGGAAAGTTTAGGAAGCTTTCGATGTTTATTCCAAATGTCATAAGCCCCATGGACATAAGCAGGGACAATTGGGCTATTATTTTTTTGAGCTATCATACAAAAGCCTTGCTTAGGCTCAATAATTTTATTTTCACTTGAGCGAGTCCCTTCAGGGAAAATCACTACTTTCAAATTTTGTTTTAAAAGCTCTGAAATTAATTTCAAGGCTCCCATGGCACTTTCTGCAGATAAGGGGTGCACATTATAAGAGCGCAAAAGCCATCCTAAGACTGGTTTAGTAAATAAGGAAGGTCTAGCAAAGTAATGAATCACCTCAGGCCACGCCACTCCAACAAAAGGGGGATCAAAAAATGAGACGTGATTTGCAGCTATAATGGCGCCACCAGAAATAAAATGCTCTTTGGCTCCATAAACTTTCATTTTATAGAAAAGTCTAAAAAAGATTTCGACGAGCTTTCTTGAGAAGCGGTAAAATAAAAAACTATTTTTCTTAGTATTCATAACTTTACTTTCTATAGAACTTTTCATTTTTTGAAAAGCCTGCTCTAAACTCAAATGGGTCACATCAATAAAAATGGCATCATCTGCTTTTTTTAATGGAGAGTGTTCTCTCTCTGTATCCTCTCGGTCCCTTTTTTCAAGCCCTTCCAAGACCGTATTAAGCTCAAACTGTTGGTTGGGATATGTCAATTTTAATTGATCAAAGCGTCTTTGTGCTCGAACTTTGGGGTCTGCAAAAAGAAAAAATTTAAGTTCTGCATTTGGGAAAACGACAGTCCCCATATCTCTACCTTCAAAAATACCTTGGTGCTTCTTCCCATATTCTTGTTGAATTTGAACTAAATGCTGGCGAACAAATAAATAACCTGAAACTTTTGAGGCACATTTCGAAACTTCTTCTGTTCGAATTTGAGATGAGATATCTTCACCATCCACACAGTAGCGCAGCTCTCCCCTTTCATTTTTAATTTCAAATTTCATTTGCTTGAGCAAGTTCTGAACTTTGGACTCATCTTTGATGTCGATATGATTTTTTAAAAGATACCAGGCAAATGAGCGATACATCGCACCTGTATCAAAATAGGGAAGCTGCAAGTCTTTGGCAAGCATTTTGGCTAATGTACTTTTGCCTGAGCCTGAGGGGCCATCAATGACAATAATCATATCCAATTACCGTAAAGTAAGAATAAAAAGAAAGCTGGTGCTGTGAAAATCAAAGAATCCACTAAATCGAGCATTCCACCAAACCCTTTTAATTTATTGCTGTCTTTGACGTTAGAGTCTCTTTTAATTAAAGATTCAGCAAGATCTCCAAGTAATCCCATGATAGCTAAACTAGAACCGAGAATAATTGCATAGAGCCATGGGCAATTGAAGTGAGGTAAAACCGGTTTAGAGAAATAAATCAAAGCAAAGCTAATGCCAATGGAGAAAACAATCCCCCCAATGAGTCCCTCAACTGTTTTTTTAGGACTAATTTTTGGAGCTAAACTGTGCTTGCCAATCATTTTCCC
>CAZJSX010000038.1:0-8407 GCA_964548845.1 uncultured bacterium
ATGGTTAAATAGACATCAGCTCCATGCTCGGGCTCTTTAATGATTTCTCCTTGATCCAAAGGGTGTCTAGGAGAGCGAAGTAATTTTTTCTTTCCCTCTTTTCCACTCAAATAGGCATTGAAATAATATTCAAGCCCCCCTGTTGGAATACCTTGCTTGGTTAGCTCTTCTTTATTTTCTTGAATCGTATGAAGCACTTGACCGAGCAGATCTTTGTAAGGATACGCCCGTTTGTAATCAGAAACAAAAAATAAAGCATTCGATGGAATCTTATGTTTGCGCGCATAAGGATACCACCAGAGGCTAATTGCTTTGCGATCGTCTAGACTAAGCCACATTTGCAGTTTTCTTGAGCGACTTTTGGGATGATCTAACTCTTTAAGATAATGCTTTTGTGCATCTGATCCTCGAGAAAGTATCTCTCCAATTTTTGTGGATACTTCATGATGTTTAGACTGCGGAAGGAGTGAGGGATCTGCAAAAAGATGTGAAACTGGAATGTCAATAACTAAGGGTTGCTTGCGAGTTTGAGCCGTCTTGACCAGAGTATTGTTAGAATAAAAAACACCCCTTTTAAAGGGTTCTTTTACAATGAGCTCGTGTTGTGATTTTGCATAGCGCAACCACTTATCTTCTTGGATAATTTGTACCCTAAAAAATTGAACTACTAAAAGAGCAAATAAGGTGAATATGGAAAAAGAAACGACGAGAATCCGTTTATGTTCTTTCATGACCTATTATTATTTTTTCGAACCTAAATATATCGGCCACCTCGCTCCATAGCGGCCCATTTTAACATCTTCTTGTTGTGAAAGGCTACGACTAGCAATTCCGGTAGAAATCACCATAACGTCCTCCACAAAAGGGAACTTCAAATGACTATACTCGGGTTGCTCTGCAAGTTCAAGAAGATGTTGTGGATTATTAAAATTTTCTACTCGATAAGCTAATTGCACACTATTTTCCATCAACTCATCGATCTCTTTTTCTAAGGCAGGTATCCTCAAACGGATTGCCGTTTGAGCATTGATTTTATCGATATAAAGATAGAGACTGACACCAAAAGTCATAAAGCAAATTAAAATTCGAATCAAATATTTCATAATAAACCTAAATTCTTTCCATGAACCTCATTTTAGCACTGCGAGCTCTGGGATTTTTTTTACACTCCACATCAGAGGGCCCGACAGGCTTTTTTGTTAATAATAAAAACTCTGAACCCACAAGCGTAGGTTCTTTACTTTGGGCAACTTGCCTAAAGCAATTTTTCACAATGCGATCTTCTCCACTGTGAAAACAAATAATTCCAAAGCGCCCACCAGGCTTTAGTAATGACAAAGCTTTTGGCAGCACATATTCGAGCACTTCAAGTTCATTATTCACTGCAATACGCAACGCTTGAAAAACAAGCGTTAACGGATGAATGCTTTTTTTAGATGACTTTTTCATATAAGGAGAGAGCAATTCGACAAGCTCTTCTGTTGTTTCAATCTGCCGCTTGCGTCTCTCTTCTACAATTTTTTGAGCAATCAATTTGCCTTTGGGTAAATCTCCAAACTCAATAAAAAGCTCACTTAATTTTTTTTCAGGCCAATGATTGACAATCTCTTTTGCAGTTAAGCTACAGCTTCTGTCCATCCGCATATCTAGAGGTCCTTTTTTAGAAAAACTAAAACCTCGCTCTGCTTGATCTAGCTGCATGGACGAAACCCCGATATCTAAAAAGATGCCGTCAACTTGAGTCATCTGCTCTTGCTCTAAATGCTCTTTCATTTCACAAAAATTCTTCTTCACTATTTTCACTTTTGTGCCGAAACTTTTAAGCCTTTCAGTTGCACAATCAATGGAATATTGATCTTGGTCAAAACCAATAAATTGCTCGATTTCCGGATGAGCCGTTAATAGAGCTTCCGCATGACCACCGGCACCTAAAGTACCATCGACAAAAACCTTAAGCTTCATCCCTTCGAAAAAGCTCAAAAACTCACTAACTAAAACCGGTGTATGCCCTTTTTGATTCACGAGATGCTTTTACTGTTAAGGATTGAAATATCAGGTTGGCTAATCGGCTCTAACTCAGAAAAAGCTTCTTCTGCGATTTTGGCAAAATCAAAACCGGAGTTACTCTCTTCAAGGAACGACTTTAATGTTTGCTCGTAGGATTTTAATGGCCAAATTTCAATCTTATTCAAAACCCCAGCAATGACCACTTCCTGATCGATCTGAGCTGCTTTTTTTAGCAATGGAGGGATCGTGATACGCCCGACTTTATCGCACTCAGTATGAAAGAGAGTTGAAAAAAAGACGGTCAAAAATTTCTGAAACTTAGCTAGATGCTGCAATTTTTGGAACTGAAGAACCAGTTTTTCAATGTCACTTTTGCGGTAAATGCAAAGATTCCCCCCCATTCCAAGGGCTAGAGAAAATTGCAATACCCCATTTTCAACAAGGCCGTAGCGCAAGTCATGAGGTAAAACCAAGCGGTTTTTCTCATCCAATTTACTCTCATGTGCTCCACTAAAAAAATGCGCCATACATTATTTCCCACAATACCCCACTGTATACCACAAATTTTGAGCAAGTCTCAATCAAAAACGATTCTAGCCTTCATCCACCAAAGCAATTTCCACATTATTTTAATTATCATCAATAGGTTATGAAAATAAAAAAGTTGTGGGAAATAGTGGGAATATTGTGGAAAATTATTGCTATTTTGAATAATTTTGAGTGAAATTTAACTTTTTGAGGTTTCTATGTCACAATTTGCTGTTATCTATCGCATCTATCTACAACCAGGCAAAGAAAAGCAGTACTTAGAAAATTGGCCGATTGTTGCTGGTTACTTTGTCAGCAAATGTGGAGCCCTTGGCTCAACACTTCATCAGGCAGATGATGGGATGTGGGTTGCCTATTCCCTTTGGCCAGATCGGGCAACACGAGATGCCGCTTGGCCCAAAGACGGTAGCTCGACTAATGTTTCATTTCCTGTGGAGATTAAACAGGCCATTGCCAACCTCAAAGAATGCAGCGACCCTTTAAGACTCTTACCGGAAATCACCATGAAAACTGTCCAAAGCATTAAAAAAGCTAGTGGATAAGATTTGACAGTAACTAGGCTCATATCTATATATGATCTATATTATATATAGATAATCCATGACCTTTATCCCTTATACTAGACAATCGATTGAATCTGAAGATATACAAGCAGTAGCAACAAGCCTTTTATCTGATGCTATAACTAGAGGATCTCATGTTCAAGAGTTTGAAAAACAGATCGCCAGCTATTGCCATGCTAAGTACGCTGTTTGTTTTAATAGCGGAACTAGCGCTTTGTCAGCTGCTGGTTACGCCGTAAAAATCTCAGCATCAGACCATATTGTCACATCCCCTAATACTTTTGCGGGAACTGTCGCCTACGCTCTAAAACAGGCTTCGTATTTTAGCTTGTCTGATATTGAGGAGACAACGGGGTGTTCCAATTTTACAGATATTCCAAATAAAGGGCTAAGAACGATCTTATTTCCAGTCCATTTTTCTGGGATTGCAAAAAAAATAGCTAAATCTAGAGCAGACACCATCATTATAGAAGATGCTTGTCAGGCTTTTGGATCTCAGTACTTATCTGGAGAAATGGTGGGATCTTGCCCTGAAAGCGATTTAACTGTTTTTAGTTTCCATCCAGCCAAAACCATCACTTGTGGTGAAGGTGGATGTGTGACAACCAACAATTCTAAATATTATGAAAGACTTCTATTGTACAGAAACAATGGGATCAAAAGAAATTCTAATCCCTTAAAAGGCTACGAAGTCCACGACTTAACTGATAATTACCATTTAACTGACTTTCAAGCCGCTTTAGGAATGTCTCAACTTTATAAAATTACCCCGTTCTTACAAAAAAGAAGAGAGCTAGTTTCAAGATATCGACAAAACTTAAAAGATGAGCCCCATATCACACTCTTTACAGATCAATATGATTCTATTTCTGCTCACAATCTTTTTGTCGTGCAAATTGATTTTGACTCTTTGAGTCTCTCGAAAGAAGAATTTCGGCAAAAATTATTAGATGAAAACATTGGAACGCAGGTTCATTTCATCCCCCTTTATAACCACCCCTATTTTATTAAGAAATTTGGAACCATAAACGATTTGTTTCCAAAAATGGAAAGTTATTACAGCAAAGCCTTAACGCTGCCTTTATATTTCAATTTATCGATGAACCAAGTGGATCAAATTTGTGAGCTACTTGTTTCAATAATAAAAAAGGCTACTTTAAATTACATCCGATAAGCTAGCTTTAAAGCTTCTGCGTCTGCAGACATATAAGGATCTTTGCATTTCAAGGTAAATGAATTAAGCAACCTTAAGCCCTCTTGCCGATACCCTAACTGAAGCATCGCTTTAATCCGATTCATTTGAATCAGATTATTTTTAGAGTCAATACTATAAGCCTTATCTAAATAAGTTAGAGCTTGAATAGGTTTATTGATTTGAAGATATAGCGCTCCTAAAGTAGACAGATCGTGTAGTTCATCTGGGTTTAAAATAGCTAAGGCCTCACAAAATGTTTTAGCAATCTCATATTGCCCTTCACGAATATATAAAAAAGCAGTTACCCGCAAATCCTCAATATAATCTTCATCCCAATCTAATATCTCTTTCCAATTCAATTGACTTTTCATGACTACCCCTGAACAAATTGTTGCATACGCCCTATAATATAGCTGTGATCTTCTCTAAGTTGCTTCTTTAATGAACAAACATCTTGCAATGCCATTTTTTCGCGCTCTCGAGCCTGTGTTTCTTTAAGATTAGGCGTTTGACAATTCACCCCGCCGACAGTATCTAAATGAAACTCATCTTCTTCTGCTGGGCGGTACGACCCAAAAAAATAGCCTCTTTGATGATCAAAACCATCAGGCACAGGAAAATAAGCCCAACGCTTGCGTTGATCTAGTTGGAAAAGGTCAGAAAATGCATTCGGTTTTGGAACAAAATCTAAAACAGTTGCGTGATCATACGGAGCGCTGATGGAGCCTGCTTGATCAATATGATGTTGTTGATTAAACGAGTTTACATTTTGAGTAGTCAATGCGTAGCGGTTATAATCTTCTATTCTCAAATCCATTGATTTAAAACTCCTTAAATTTCGCCCTTTGATTTAAATTTTCTTATATGGAAAAGCATTTGATAGAGCAATTTTTTTCTCATTTTTTTTCTTTTACCAACAATTGCACACAGCTTAATTGCTTCTGAAGCAAGGCATTATAGATTTGTTTTTTTATCGAAAAAGCTTAACGTTTTTATTTCAAGCGTATTAGAGATAATGACCTTTTCGTTTTAAGACCATTTTGCTATTTTTCAAGCTGCATTGATTTTGATTTTCAAAGAGTTAATGGGAAAACTAAAAAAGTTTTGGAAAAAATTCTTGCGACTATGAAAGGCTCATGATACATTCCGCCCGAATTTTATGCTTTTAAAGCGATTGTGGAAACGCTGTTGATAACTTTTAGACAGCAACAAATGAAATTGCGAATGTAGAAATACAAACGAAGGAAAAAATTTATGCTATTATGCGAAGAGAAACCTAAAATTTGGGCCCAGTTTTTGCACTACGCCGAAGAGCGTTGTTCTGCAACTGCATTTGAGAACTGGCTTGCTCCAATTAAAGTCATTCATGAGTCTGACGAAGGTTTAACTTTAGAAGTCCCCAATGTTTTTGTTAAAGAATATCTCTTAGAAAATTACCAAAAAGATCTAGCCGCCTTTTTACCGGGGAATGTATCGGATGGATTACCCATTGAATTTATTATTGCGGCTCCAAAAAAAGAGCCTCATAAAGTGGCCCTTGAAGAGCTAGCCCCTATTGTCGAGGCTGGTGAAGTCAATTACCAAACAAAGCTTAACCGCAATTATTTGTTTGAAAACTTCATTGAAGGCCCTTCTAACCAATTTGTAAAATCAGCAGCTATTGGGATTGCTCTTAACCCATCCAAGTCCTACAACCCCCTCTTTATTCACGGTAAAGTCGGTCTTGGCAAAACGCACCTTTTACATGCCATTGGTCACTCTATTCAACAAAGTCATAAAAAAATGCGTGTTCAATGCATCACAACTGAAGCATTCATCAATGACTTAGTGGATAATTTGCGCAATAAATCTGTCGCGCAAATGAAAAAATTCTATCGCGACTTAGACGTCTTACTTGTCGATGATATTCAATTTCTTCAAAACAGACTCAATTTTGAAGAAGAGTTTTGCAATATGTTTGAGGCTTTAATTAACCAAAACAAACAAATTGTCATTACCTGTGACAAACCACCTAGCCATCTCAAACTATCAGAAAGAATGGTCGCTCGTATGGAATGGGGTTTAGTTGCACAATTGACTACACCAGATTTAGAGACAAGAGTTGCAATTATCCAACATAAAGCTGAACTTCGAGGATTACATATTCCTCAAAATACAGCATTCTATATTGCAGAGAGGATCTTCCAAAACGTCAGACAAATTGAAGGGGCGATAAACAAGCTATCTGCCTATTGCCATGTCTTAGATACAGAGCTCACAGAAGATCTAGTGATCGAAGTTTTAGGAGAAATGCTCAAACACACACCAAGCAAGAAAATCTCAATCGATGCTATCTTAAGATGTGTCGCTCAAGTCTTTCAAGTCAAAATTAGTGATTTAAAGACAAACTCTAGGTTGAAAAATATTGTGATCCCTAGACAAATTGCAATGTATTTAGCTAAAGAGCTCGTCAATGACTCTTTATCGACTATCGGATCTGCTTTCGGAAAAACTCACTCGACCATTTTACATGCCTGTAAAAATATCGAGCAAAAGATCAAAACAGATACCTCTCTTGCAAAACAGCTTCGGTTAACTCGTCGTGGACTCCAGGAGCATTTTTAATATCAATCTCACTTTAAGATAGTTAGAACGATATTGACAATTAGTAACCTCCCCCCTTATCCAAGAGATGGGGGGAGAGTGAAGCATGACTAGAGTCTTTTTTAAAAAAAAACTATTGGGAGCTACCGCTCTTCCTCAAGCAGAGACGCATACTGCTGAGGAAAAACTCGGCTCATTAAAAATCACTTTAGTTCTCTATGGCGCTGATCAATTTACTGAAACTCAAGTCTTTAATTTTGAAGAATGTATCCCCTTTTTAAATTCTGACAAGTTGGTATGGATCAATATCGATGGCCACCCCACACAAGCTTTCTTAAAAAAATTTCAAGATTTTTTACATCTCCACCCTTTATTGATTGAAGATATTAGCACAGAACAAAGACCTAAAGTTGAAGACTATGACGGTATTTTATACATTGTCATGCGAGCTCTTTATTATGACAAAGAACGGCTTACCATTGAAAATGAGCAAATCAGCTTAATTCTGGGTGAAAAGTATATTATTTCTTTCCAAGAGCGCGAACATCACATTAGCACCTATATTAAAGATCGGCTAAAAAATCGTAAAAATCGCAATCACAACTATGGCCCTGATTACTTGATGTACACCCTAATCGACGTCGTTGTCGATAACTACTTTATCGTCTTAGAAAAAATTGCTGAAACCGTCGACATTTTAGAAGAAGAGTTAATTGCGTCCTCTTCCTCTTCTGTAGTCCGAGACATCCACCTGCTCAAGAGAGAGACTATTATCATGCGCAAGAGCATTTGGCCACTTAGAGAAGTGATCTCTAAGCTTCACCGAGGAGATTTTGAGCAGATTTCTGATAACATCACTTTTTATTTAAGAGACCTTTATGACCATACGATCCAAGTGGTCGATACTATTGAAACTTTTCGCGATATGATCTCTGGAATTTTAGATCTTCACTTAAGTAACATTGGTCAAAAAACAAACGAAATCATGAAATTGCTCGCTATCGCTGCAACTATTTTTGCACCCCTCACTTTCCTAACTGGTATTTGGGGAATGAACTTTAAAAATATGCCCGAGTTGTCTTGGAAATGGGGCTATCCGACCTCACTTGCCGCGATGCTCTGCATTATTCTGACCATGTTTTTCTATTTTAAGAGAAAAAAGTGGCTTTAACTCTCTAAAAACTCAAATTGAATTTCAAATAAACGATCTGAACATCCATATGACTTAAAAAGTCTATATTATAACCTATAGAAAATTGAAAATCACTACAACGGGTGACCACAAATTCAGCGCCCATTGATAATTGATTGACCGTGCGATTATACCCTTCGACTGTAAAATGCCCTGTTGGACAAGGGACATTTAAATTAATAAATCTAGAAACATAACCTGTTGGCCCGAGTGGAATATTGCCAGTATAACCAAAATAAAGTATTGGCGAGAGGCAATAATTTTTAGTGTTAATCTCTTGGATAAATTTTATCCCTAAGTTGGGTTGTACGTAAGTTG
>CAZJSX010000038.1:8417-10472 GCA_964548845.1 uncultured bacterium
AAACTCTTAAATTAACAAAGTTATTACCACCTTCTGTGAACCTCTCTTGAAATAATTTCACATAGTAAAGTTGCAACTCAGGTTGAATATAAAAGTTTAAATGATCTTTTGAATTCGATATCGGTTGAGAATCTGTCAGCTCTATTTTAGCTCCTAATTCCAATCCGGCTAAAAAATTGTAACTTTTAAAGTGAGCGGAGCATGTTGTTAACAATCCTGTAAAGTCTATATCTCGTTTGGCGTCACTAAAATCGATATCTCCTTGCACAAGTAAACTGGCAAAGTATAAGCCATCAGCATACGTAATTGAGGGAGAGAGATAAACTGTATTGGTGCCGACTCTTCCCCTTGCATTATTCCAAGAGAGATCAGAACTTATGAATCCTATCGCAGGGGTAAAAAATAGATAATGATTTAATGGGACTACTAATCCCGATGCCACCCCATAACTAAAGTTATGAAAACCAAATTGTTGCTGCACCCCTTTTTGATTGTAATAAAAGCCAATCGGCTGAATCCATACATTTTTAGATTCATTATTTTGACGGCAGGCGCAAATAGAGCTTCTGACTTGATTCAAACAAAGATCGGCTATCTTCACATTATTTTGAAAAGAGACTAGTGTAGTTGCCCCATATTGCGCAGGACAAAGTTGCTCAAGAGCATAAGTGAGCGATTGAAGTGTGGGAAGCGCCAGCAAAATATTTTGTAAATTGGTTAAATTCGCATCATTATCTTCTGGAGCATTACAAAATAAATAGTCGTAAGTCTTCTTGGCATTTCCAGTTAATAAGTTGGCAAATGGATTAATGATAAAACCGCTACCCACCACAACATAAATATCATTACCTTGTCTTAAAAAATGAAAGTCTAGCGGATCTGATTCAACAATTCCTAAAAATTGACCCGTGATACTGCCCGCTTCTAAAATTAAAAACTGCTGCCCTTCCAGATACACACCTGGATTAGGCAAAAGATTGACATTACCATCCAAATCGGCATTACCTCCAACGATAAGCAAATCTGAACTTCCACTCGAATCAATTTCTATTTCTAAAATAGCAGAGGCATCCCCCATTGTAAAATCACCACTAATGGTTAATGTTCCAATAGAGTTCCCCGGTGATACAGTCCCTAAATTGGTAAGGTTAGCCAAGGTCCCCACCCCTTGAAGGCTTGTTGATGCACTTACTGTAATATTTCCACCCAATGATCCATTAACAGCTAGAGCTCCAGCGTTAATGGTAGCATTTCCCAAATAACCCGATGAATTTCCAGTCAGCACTAACATCCCAGCACCTGATTTAATTAAATTAGCGCTTGATGTTCCACTAATGCTACCAGCAAAAGTTCCATCTGTTCCTTGGGTGATTGTCAAAGCATTGTTATTTAAAGCAATCGTTCCGCCAGCGCCACTTAAAGTTCCGATACTTTTTGCACCAGCACTTGAGCTAATAGTAAAACTACCACTGCTTATTGACAAATCAGAATTATTTCCCAAAGTTGAGCTAGCACCACTAAGCACAAGATTTCCAGCAGTAATTGCAGTTCCACTGGTGTAACTATTTGCTGCTACATAAACTAAGCTGCCCGGCCCACTTTTAGTGAGTGTTGTTCCACTGCCGCTAATGGCACCATTTAACGTCAATGATTGTCCAGAGTCGATATTAAAAGTCCCAGATCCTGTCATCGTTGTGGTTTTTGAAGTAGAAAAGCCTGTAGTGACATTAAGCTCTCCACTATTAAAAGTTAAATTACCCGTTCCTAAATTAGCATCAGCACTTACTTGCACAACCCCTGCTGTAAATGTTGTCCCACCACTATAATCACTAGTGCCACTCGATAAAACTAGAGTGCTAGCTCCTGATTTTATAATCGAACCAGTCCCTGTAATATTTCCAGCAAAAGTTCCCAATGTGGTTTGGCTAATAGTTAGAGCATTGTTGTTTAAATTGACTGTCCCACTAGACCCTGCTAGTGAGCCAATCGTTTTAGCTCCAGCACTTGATGTAATAATAAAACTACCACCGTTTAACGTGAGTGTAGAGACGTTGC
>CAZJSX010000039.1:0-5031 GCA_964548845.1 uncultured bacterium
TCTTGTTGCAGATGTTGCATCAACCAGCTTGCAGCTTTACAACCTTGCTTTATTAAAAAGGGTTTGTTTTTCAACTTACCTATCAAAATTAATAATGTAGCAAACTCTGCTTGCCATTCAATGAAAGGGACATTTAATAACTTGTGATAGGAGGCATCCATTAATGGAATCATCCCATTTTCGAATTGATCTACTTCAAATGACTCTAATGAATGAATCCCTAAAAGAGTTGCTGTTAATTCAGCATAACCTCTTTCTAAACGAGAATGTTCATGAGTAATCAATGAAGCTAATGTTTGCCAGATTGTTCTTAGATTTTTCTTTTCAAGATGTAGTGAGTAGCCATCACTCAAATAGACAAGTAAAACGCGCTGAAAGAAGCGCCTCCATAAAAAGAGACGCTCTACTGCGTTTGTATGTTCGGTAGCCCCTAGATCTAAAGGTATTAGTCTACTTTTTTTTTGGCTCAGAAATAGAACAACTTCCTGATCATCTTTATTTTTGATCGATTTATTCGCCAAAAGTTGATCTTTGAAGTATTCTAAAAGCTGATGATGTGTATTTTTTAGATCCTGCATTATAATCCTAAAATAAAGCTGATCTAGCTATTTAATAGCTTTAGTTAATTTACACAATCTCAAAAACTACTCATCAAGCTCGATTTCACTCTTCATCTTCTTTCCAGGAGTAAACTTTACAGCTTTCCTAGATGGAATGACGATTGGAACAGATGCGTTTTTAGGATTACGGCCTATTTTTTGACGTCTTTGAACAACTTCAAAAACACCAAAATCTCTAAATTCTAGGCGATCACCTTCAGCAAGACGCTCTGTCATTTTATCCAAAAAAGATTGGATAACACTTCTCACATCATTAGGGTGAATCCCTTTTTCTTGTGAGATGCTGTTAATTAAGTTTTTTTTCGTAATTGTTTTCTTTTTGCTATTAGCCATCGTGGTCATACCCTCGAGACTCCCTTAAGTTTATTAATAAGTTAATTCCACTAAAGTTTTTAATGACATTAGATTCTCCTACCTCTATTCATTTCTATCAAGTCTTTTATTCTTAAGCCGCCATTTTCTTGAATGAAAGAAGTAAACGCACATCATAAACAATTTAAGTTTCGTTTCAATACCTTTTTTTTATTTTTTTATGAAAATGACTACTTTTTTCTTTTTGCCTAAAGCAATGAGTAGACATTCACTTTCAATGAGATGTTCTTTTTCAACAACGAGTTTCTCATTTACAACTCTTTCATTGTTGATATAAAGGCCTCCATTTTGAATAAGCCTCTTTGCTTCTCCTTTACTTGGTAAAAGATTAGTGCAAACAAGAATGTCCAAAATGTTTTGATTCAAAACTAATTCTTTTTCGACAATTAAATGAGGTAGCTCATCCGCCATTTGCTTGAGACTTTCCAGTGTTAAAATAGTGTCAGCACCAGGTCTCATTTTTTCAGTTACTTCTAATGCAATACGAACATCATCTTCACCATGCACAAGTTTAGTAACTTCTTTTGCTAAAATTTTTTGCCCATAATTCACTTCACAATCAGGCTGCTTCATTGCCGATTCAATCGCAAAGATATCGGAGAGATCTAAATAGGTAAGCATTTTGAGCATTTTAATCACATCTTGATCATTTGTGCGATAAAGATATTGATAAAAATCGTAAGGCGAAAGTTTCTCTTTATTTAACCAAATAGCCCCTTGCTCAGACTTACCAAATTTTCTACCATCACTTTTAGTAAGCAATGGAAATGTTAAACCATAGACTTCTTGTTGCGTTAGTTTTCTAACTAAATCAACTCCGGCTGTGATATTGGTCCACTGATCACTTCCCCCCAATTGCAATAGCACTTTATCTTCTTGAAAAAGGTGTAAGAAGTCATAACCTTGCAGCAGAGGATAACAAAATTCTTTAATGCTCATCCCCTCTTGAGATTTTAATCGCTCTTTAACTGTTTCTCTAGACAACATGGGGCCTAATCGGAAATGTTGAGCGACGTCTCTTAAGAAGTCTAAAAAACTCATATTCTTATACCAATCATAATTATTTCGCATAAGAACAGGATTTTTTTGATCAAATGACAAAATTTTTTCTAAGTCTTTGCGTATCCCCTTGAGGTTGCTTTCTAGAGTTTGTTTATCTAAATAAGGGCGATCTGTATTTTTTCCTGTAGGATCTCCTATAAACCCAGTAGCGCCACCCGCTAATGCAACAGGCTTATGCCCGAATCTTTGAAACCAACCTAACATCACAATGCCGACAAAATTACCTAAATGCAAGCTTTCTGCTGTCGGGTCAAATCCAATATAAACACCAATGGACTGCTGACAAACTTTAGTTAGCTGCTGAGAGGTGAGGTTATCAATGCAGCCTCTTTTTTCTAAAACTTCTATTACATTTTGAGTCATAACATGCCCAAGAGTTCAATAATTTTGATTTTTAAAAAGCTTAGCAGCTTAAAGAGTTAAAAAAAATGATTTTTTTACATTAATTTAGAGTTTAAAAAAAATACAAAAGCTGATATATGGAGCAGGTAATTTTATCGAGGAAAACGAAAAGATGCACACTACTTCCACACATTCAAATAAAGTAAATGACGATCTAGTCCATTTCACTGAAAAAAAACAAGAGCGACTAAAAGCAAAAATCTATGCTCCATTGGAAGCTAGAACTGTGAAAATTAGAGAGAGATTACAACGCAGGCTGCATGCTATCGATCAACAAATCACTCAAGAAAAATTAAGTTCCGCATTAATTCGAATTAAAGAAAGAATTAGCAGGCAAATGCCACATCGCGAAAAACTGGATAAAGAAAATTTTCATTTGTTTACTCAAGGCCAGAATGCTGCTGAGATGAGCAGCCACCTTCGCGCTTTTAGAGACAAATTAAAAGAAATTTTTTATAATTCAGTCGGTTCAACTGCAGATTTGAAAGAATAAGCTTTTTTCTGAATACCTATTGATTTTCAAAAAAACTATATTGCCTTTTGATTAATGATCTTCGTTGAATGTATCATTAAAGGTCTCTGCTGCTTCTTCGGGAGTAATCCACTGCCCTTCTTGAATGAGAACGTTCAACTGAATTTCAATTAATTTTTCATCCACTTTTTGAGTAAAATGCTCTTTAACAGCTGTGTATTCAAAACCAAAAAATTCAATTTGATTTCTTTTACAAAAAGCTTCTACTGACTTTAAATTATCAAGCCGATCGTCAATGAAAATGATTTGTGAGGGTTTAAGCTGATAGCTTTTTAAAACTTCTTCTAAAGCTCGCCCTTTCTCGGCATCTGCTGTAAAAATAATCCCTTTTTTAATGACCGTTGAACTTTCAGTATCTTGGTGACTATTTAAAGAACTCTCGCCCATGAAAGGAGATAATATTTCAAAATTTAAACCTAAGTGTCTCAATTCTTCAACTCGAAGATCTTCTAATTTCTCAATAAGCCCCATTGGTCCAGGTTTCGTGTGAGTTAGAGCAATTGTTTTTAGATTTTTATCTAGTAGCAATCTTAAGACGTCATATACTTTTCGATCGACAATTTCAAGCCCACGGCTTTTATAGACGATGCTATAGAGCCTCTCATATTCTTCTGCCGATAACTTTTTAACGTATGTTCTACAGATTTTTTCAAATTTTTCTTTATTTGCCAATCTAAGTACAGGATCGCTACATGTCACTAAAACATCATCCACATCCCATACAAAAAGGGCGTCAGGACTCGCTTTGTTAATAGTCTCTTCGACAACAAGTAAATTAGATGTCTGAACAATTCCTGCCGAAAGAACGCCATATGCCATAAAAGAACTCAAGAAAAATCTAAACAACCACGATTGCATGATAACCTCATTAAACGAACCACGATTATAATAAGAGGGGGCAAAAAATGCCTCTAAATAATAAATTTTACTTATTGAATAACTATCAAGAGTTTTTTTTCAATTCAAAAGAACTTTATTCTCCAACATGTATCCCTTTTTTTCGAATTTCTTCTGCAGAGACGTTGATAAATTTTAAAATAAAACATAATAAGATTAAAAAAATGGCGCTAAGGAGCATGATATCATTGGTTGCGAGCATATAAGCTTGCTCATCGACCAGTTGATTGGCAAAAGCAATTGCCGGTTTAAAGTGGTGAGACATTAAATTTTTGATCTGATTTATTCCCCGACTAAAAGGGGTTAAAACCTCAACAAGTCTACTATGGTGAAAGGCAGCTCGATCATTCCAAAGAGTGGTATATAAAGATGTTCCGACCCCACTCATGAAAATTCTAAAGAACTGCAAAAGACTTGAAGCTCTGGCTAGTTTATTCTCAGGGACCTGGCTTAAAGATAGTGCAATAATTGGGGCAATGTAGGGAGCTAAACCAAAGCCTAAATAAAATCTGGACCAAGCTAATTTAGAAAATGAAATTTGAGTATCAAAGGTAGTGAAATAGAAAAAAGCGCAAGCCATGAATATAAAACTGATAAAAACCATCAATTTGAGCTGCCCAGATCCCATGAGCTTTCCAATTAATGGGGCACACATAAATGGGACAATTCCCATAGTTGCTAAAACAGCACCCGCTTGCAGCGGGGTATAGCCCATGATAGATTCCAGCCAAAGTGGAGTGATAACCAAGGGAGAAAAAAAGACCATAAAAGAGATCCCTAAAATAAAAGTCCCTAAGCCGAATGATCTAATTTTTAAAAGGCGTAAGTCAATGAGAGGATCCTTACAATTCCATTCATACACAATAAGTAGCGATAAGCTCACTAATGTTACTGCTCCTAAAATCTGAATTGTTTTTGATGAAAACCAATCCATCTGCCGACCTTGATCAAGCAGTATTTGTAGGCAAGTCATTGAAATAATTAAAAAGATCAGCCCCCAAACATCCAAAATCTTTTGAACCACTTTGCCGATGTATTTTCTCATGTAGATACCAATGACTACTGTCGAGAAAATCGACACTGGAATATTGATATAAAAAATCCATCTCCAACTATAGTCTTCAGTGATCCAGCCTCCAACTAAAG
>CAZJSX010000039.1:5041-10454 GCA_964548845.1 uncultured bacterium
GCAACCATTGCCCAAAGCGCCAAAGCCATGTGTTTTTTTCCTGCTGGAAAAATATCAACGAGCAAGACTTGACTTAAAGGAATCAGTGGACCAGCAACTGCCCCTTGCAAAAATCGGCAAATACAAAGCATCGGAAAAGTAAAAGCCACCCCACACAGCCACGAAGTGACCCCAAATAAAAGTGATGCCAAAAGAATCAAGCGAATGGACCCTATTTTCTCACTAAGCCATCCTGAAATGGGCAGCACGATGGCATTACCTACCATGTATAGAGTAATGACCCATGTCCCTTCGTTGTTGCTTACACCTAAATCTCCAGCAATATGGGGAATAGAAACATTGGCAATCGAGAAGTCTAGCACTTCCATAAAAGTACAAAGAGCTAAAGCTAAAGTAACTAAAATAAAAGGAATGCCTTTGAGATCGTATTTATCTTTCATGGCTTAAGCACAAGTTCTCTTGGACAATTTGATCGATAATGGGATCGATGCCTTTGAGTTGATTATCATAAACATTGGTTTGATAGAGCACTTTTAAAGGCTTTGCAGGTGTTAGCACGCCTCCATTTTGATTATGGACATCAACGACAACCTCGGTAGATAATCCTAAGCGCAATGGATTTTTTTTAATCTCTTGAGTTGTAAGCTGAATGCGCACGGGAACTCTCTGTACAATTTTGATCCAATTGCCTGTTGCATTTTGAGGGGGAAGTATTGAAAAGACACTTCCTGTGCCTGGAGAAATCCCTAAAACTTTACCCGTAAAAATCACTTGGTTTTTGTACAAATCACTTTTTATTTGAACGGATTGACCAATTCTAATTTTTGATAATTGGTTCTCTTTAAAATTAGCTGTGATCCAAAGCTGATTTAAAGGGACAATAGCCATAATCGTTTGAGACAGATCTGCATTTTCACCCAGTTGCAAACTTTTTTTAGCTACATATCCAGCAACTGGAGCCCGAATTGTTGTATTTTTTAGATTCAGCCAGGCTAATTTAACTTGGTCAATGGCTTGTGAAACTAAAGGATGTGTTAAAGGAGATGCGTTATAAGTTTGTGCTTTTGCCCCTTTTAACTCTTCTTGAATTTGAATAATTTCTGCCTCTGAGGCCAGTAGCGACGTCAAAGCATTTTCAAATTCTTCTTGAGACACACCACCAATGGAAACCAATGCTTCTCGATGAGCATAATTGAGTTTGGCTTGTTCTAAATAAATCCGACTTTTTTCTAGACTTGCATTCAACTGCCCAACTTTATCAAACATCTGTTGCACTTGCCTTAAAGTGCTCGCTAAATTGGCTTTAGCCTCAGCAAATCTAATCTTATAATCGGTCGCTTCAATAGTTGCCAATACTTGCCCTTTAGCCACATAATCTGTCTCATTGACTCGAATGGTTCTAATGGTGCCACTGACTTTAGGAAATACTTCTACAATATTGCCATCGACATAGGCATCGTTAGTAGATACTCGATACTGCCCCCAAAACCAAACATAAGCCCCAATTAACAAAGCTGCGATACACAAAAGAGCAAGCACCACAAAAACAGGCCATCTTTTGTTTAGTCTTCTTTTTGGAGGGTCAATAGCATCCACTGTCATAACGTCTGCTTCTCCAAATTAAGTGATTCTGCTTGTGGATTTTGATAACCGCCGCCGAGGGCTTTAATCAAATTTAAAACTGAGAGCATCTGCATATACTGGCACTGTGCCAAATCCTTTTCATCGCGAAGTTTTGTCCATGTTGCTTGTAATACCTCAAGATAATTATTCAGTCCATTGTCATAACGAGCTTGAGCTAATTCTTCAAGGTTGGAACTTTTTTGAATAATCTGGCTTTGCTGACTAAACAATTGATTAGAAAAGCGATATGAGGAGATGCCATCGACAACTTCTTGAGCTGCATTTAAAAGTGTTTGGTTATACTCATGCACGGCCATATTATAACGTCGAATACTTTGTTTGAGTTGAATCCTTAACTGCAGTCCTTTAAAAATAGGCAAAGTTGCCGCTGGAATAACGGAGCTAAACCACCCTCTTGGATCTAATAGATTGTCCCATCTTAAATTAAAGTATCCAGAAATACTCCCCAAATCAATTGTCGGCAAAAAGGAGACTTTGGCAGATTTTACCTTTTTAGCCATCGATTCCACCTGCCAAATTTTAGCAACGACATCAGCTCTTTTAGCGAGCAACTGAATCGGAATTTCTTGTGGAAATGGGATTGGACCTGTAAAACTGGTTTGTGGCTCATTAAGTGTAAAAGGCAAGCTTGGATTCATCGCAATTAAGGTCTTAAGCTTGTTAATCGAAAGTTCTAGTTTTTGGTTCAGCTGAGTGAGTTGAAACCCAGATTGCAAAATGGACTTTTCTTGCTCTTGTAGTTGCATTTCATCTGCTAGCGCAAATTTATACATCTCTTCTAAAATATTTAAAGCCTGCTCCTGATTTTGAAGCATAAGGGATTCTTGTGAGATCAACTTTTGATAAAATCCATATTCAAAATAGACCTGAGCAATTTGTGTGCTGAGTATTAATTTAGAATAACTTGCTTCTGCTAGTTGCATTTGGGCCTGATCCACTGCTGCCAAGTAGAGTTTTTTTTGAGCTCCCCATAGATCAATACGCCATTTGAAATTCAATAGATTGCCTAAAAGATTAATCCATCTTGGAGCAATGTCACTGGTAAATAAAGCAGTTGGATTGCGAAGCCCATTATTATTTCGACTTATCCCTGCGAAAAAATCGACAAACTGCAACTGGATATCAGGGAGCATGGGTGCAAAGGCCTCTTTGCTAACTTCGTAGGCCAAAGAGACCCTTTCAATAGCCATTTGTAATGTGGGGCTATTTTCAATTCCTAAGTTAATGAGCTGATCGAGTTGTGGGTCATTAAATAATTCCCACCAATTTCCACAAATCCATTCTCCTGCTTTAAATTCAGAAGATTCAATAGCTTGTGCAACTGAAGTCTGAAGATTAAAGGGCTCATATTTCTGAGCTAATTGGTTTTGAATGTGGCATCCACTAAAAAAGACAAGTCCAATCACAAGCAAAGCTTGCTTTACTCTGTGAATTTTGGGGAAACGACCCATCTTTTACCCTACCTCTTCTTAAGGATTGGGCATATAACTACTCTTTAATATGTTGAAAAGAGAATTTCTGAGAATGAAGCTTAATTTTTAATCAGCTATTTCCAAATGTCTTTCATCTGGTTAGCAAAGTCTTGCATTGATTGTTTAACTAATTGTTTAGCAGCTACTATTTTGTCATAGTTTCTTTTGCACTCTTCCCACCCTTCTTTTGTCTGACAAGATGGATCTGCTGATATATCTGGGCATCCAATACATTCAAAACCAGTAAGAGTGTCTTGATATGGCATGATTAGTTGTGTAAAAGGGTGGATACAAATAGGCAATCCATCAATCAATACACTTTGTTTTCCAGTATCTAAAATACTAAAAAGTGGAGGATGTTGATTGAAAGAGGACTTTTGTTGATTTGTCGATCCTTCCAAAGCTAAAGCAGCAACTAGAGTCACTAAAGCAATCGCTCCAACAGAGCTTACAACTTTAAACGCAGAACTATAGTTTGAATTTTCAATTTTTTTATCTTTCAATGATAAGTTGGTGGCAATTAAGGGCTGTGTGAGTAAGTCAGGTATTACAGTTTCTATTTTCATAATTTCCTCTCTTTTTTAAGTTTAGACCAAATGATGAGTTTTTGTTATTAAGATTGAATTAATCAAGCTAAAGAAAACATAACTCTTTTATTTATACAGGCTTATTTTATTTTTATTGACAATTTTATTTAAAGAGAGTTTATCTACAGTCGATACCTCGGTTGAAACAGCCCGGAGGCTTGTTGGTACTTCACTTAGTATGAATATATTATGCCATGCCAACCAACGCCTTTTTAAGCTGTAATCCAATCCTAATTAAGCGGCGGAGGCCATTTGAAAAAAGTCCTACTCTTTTCAGCTCTTTTGATTCTTGGACTTATTCTATCGCAATTTCTTGTCCTTTTTAGTCCCACAAGTAGACAAATAATACAGCTGGTAATCAAGAACTTAACTCTTGTTTTCTTGGCTTTTATCATGATCCATGTAGGGATTGAATTCACAATCGATCGATCAAATCTAAAACAATACGTCTGGGACTATATTGTCGCCTCCACTGCTGCAACCCTGCCTTGGATTTTTTGCTCCCTATACTTTGTCTATGTTTTGCAAAATGGGGTAACCATACCTAGAATAGATGTTTGGACTAATGCTTTGCTTTTATCGCGCTTTGCATCACCTACTGCAACAGGACTTTTATTTGCCATGCTGACGGCTGCTTGCTTAGAAAACACATGGATGTTTAAAAAAATAAGGTTGCTCGTCATTTTTGATGATTTGGACACCATTATTCTTTTAATACCAATCAAGATGATGATTTTAGGTTTTAAATGGGAGACTTTTGGACTTTTAGGGGTTATTGGGCTTTTGCTTTATTTGGCCTGGAAAAAACTCCACAGCATGATTTGGCCCATTAACTGGTATTGGATTTTAATTTACTCACTTGGTTTAACTATTATTTGTGAAGGGATCTATTACTTAACTAAATACCCTATTAGCATTACCCCTATTCAAATCGAAGTATTGCTACCAGCTTTTGTACTTGGATGTATTTTGACTTATCGCGGAAAAATGAGAACACCACATCGCTTTTTCCAACAATATTCTGAAAAAACAGTTCAGACGTGGATCAGAGCGACTTTCATTTTCTTAGTCGGGCTTTCAATGCCCATCATTGAATTCACCTACACCAAAACTTCAACGAACTTTTGTGTCTCTGATTGCTTCAAGACACAAATTGGAACTTTCTCACTTTGGTGCGTCCTTCTACATGTACTAGCAATCACTGTCTTAGCTAACTTAGGGAAGATGTTTCCCATCTTTTGTTATCGCAAAGAAGCTACTTTAAAAGAGCGGCTAGCCCTATCACTAGGGATGTGGCCACGTGGAGAAGTTGGGGCTGGTGTTATTATTCTAGCCTTAGAGTTATTAACAGATATCAACCAAACATTGATCATCATTGCAACCCTATCACTAGCGCTGAATTTGATTTTGACGGGACCATTAATTATGATTATCAAGAAGCTTCTTAGTAGCAAGCCAAAAACACCCACCCCAATTGCACCTATTGTCAAATAATATTTTTAACTCTTACTAATCACCTCATATTTTGAAGTGATTATGGAAGATAATCGCCTCATGAGTATTACAAGGCTTTAGATCTAAAAACTTTTACGCTAGAAGATAATATTGTCAGCAGGCATGCTTAGGTTCTTGTTCATTGACATTTTAAAATAATGAGTCCTACTTCAAATCCACCTATTTTATTCACAACACTGAAAGTTTCTAACGGCA
>CAZJSX010000040.1:0-10196 GCA_964548845.1 uncultured bacterium
GGTGCATATAGTGAAAATCCGTCTTTTTAGTTTTATCAATATAAACATCTATAACTATTTTAAAACTAGAAGTTTGGAATTAATTAAATAACCCCTCAATAGCTCTTTTATAGTCATTTTGACATAAAAAGCCTCTTCGTACGAGTTTCGGTTCTGTCAAATTTAAATTTGACAAAATGAGTCTTTTTTTTGCTAAACTTTTCAGTATTTTACTCAGGTGTTGACGAAGCTTGAAATCCTAGTCGTTAATATATCTGGTGTGGAGCAATCGATCATCAAAATTAGGTGGAGTGTTGGTGTAAATTTAGCTGGCGTTATTTTTTCTAAATGCAGTTTGCTCTGCAGATACGGTTGTAATTAGGTTAGGATTTTGTAACCATCAAGGTAGGTTAGAATTTTTAGATGCGTTTCTTTAACATGATGAGATAATTTTGGATCATAAATACAGTACTTAAATTGAATTAAAGAAAGTAGAGTGTTTTTTAAAATATTAGAAATTTGACAAATTCAAACAATGAGTTAGCCTATCATTGGCTTGAGCAACAATTAAAGGCGACTCCAAGATCATTTCAATTTTTAAATATCCTCTCATGAACAAAGTCCAACTCTTCAGGTAATTTGAGTGTGTCAAGGAATGGAGTTGAAAATGAAGATTATTTCTGGCACCCTGCTCAGGTATGCTTTTTTTGCTAAGATGCTTTAAATGGGAGTAGCTTATGAATGAAACTGCTCTTGTTCTTTTCTTAGCTTTTTTGGCAAACTAAACATTATTAGCTGATAATAATCGGTAAGGACTAGGCATGATTTTTAATCAAAACACAGTTTTTCATAATATTAGCTCCGGAATAATTGAAAGAGATGGCTACGGATTGCAATATTGCATTGAAGGTACTGGTATCTCAGCTCTTGTGATTGGCAGTGCACTCCATTCTCCTCGTATTTTCTCAGAAAATCTTCGTAAACACTTACGCTTAGCATTCGTAGATCACAGATGCTATGCTACACCTCCAAAGACAGTAAATAACTCAACGTTCGAATTAGACGTTATTCTTGATGATATGGAATATATCAGGAAAAAACTTGATTTGGGGCGTATTGTAATTATGGGTCACTCTGGGCAGGGATATATGGCTCTGGAATATGCAAAAAAATACCCAGAACATGTTTCTCATGTGGTTTTAATTGGTCTTGGACCTGACTTTAGCTTAAAAAGTCAAGAAATGGCCAATCAATATTGGAAAGACTTAGCTTCCTCTGTACGTAAAGCAGCTCTGGAAGAAAACTTACATCAACTCCTCAAAGATCAAAATGTCGAGCTAACGCCAAGTCAACAATTTATCAAACAATATATTCTTAATGGACCACGTATATGGTATGATTACCGATTTGATTCATCCTCTCTATGGGAAGGAGTAGAAATTAATGTTCCTCTAGTTAATCATATATGGGGAACTATTTTTCGAGATATTGATATTACAAAGGGGTTGGAAAAGTTTGAAGTGCCAGTGTTTCTGGCTTTAGGACGATATGACTTTCTTATTGGTGAACCTTCCTGGGGTTCCGTCGTTAAAAAATTTCACAATATTAATTTGCATGTTTTTGAATATAGTGGACATGTTCCTTCATATGAAGAATCCGACTTATTTGATCATAAACTTTTAGAATGGCTTTCCAATCAAAAGTTCTGAATGCGTCTCTTCATCTTATGGATAAGAAGCTTAACAAACTTCTCTTGTTAATCAAATATTTGAAGTACTCCTATTGACAAGGGCTGTCAAATTTAAAATTTATTTTGAATCCATTCTTCAATAGAGTTGTAATATATATAACTAACTCAACAATTAAAGTTATTCATGTATATTGTTATAAACTAATTATAGATTTATAATTCTTTTTATTTAAGAGATTTAAATTATGAGTATATCTTCCCTTTCTTTTTTTGGACAAAGCCAATTATCACTAATAAATGGCATACCTATACATCACACGATTAAGCCAGGTCTCAACCAGGTCAACATAAAAATATTCTCTGAAGCTGAAATCAGAAAATCATTTCGTGATTATGGTCAACAGGCAAACAGCAATAAAATGATTGAACTTTTAGCTAATTGCAAATCGAATGGGATGAATTTATTGTCTAAAATTAATTTATTTTCTGAGGGACTGATTATTCTAGTTCAACAAGGGGAGATTGGTGCTTTTCAAACGATCATCCACGAGTTCCCTGAATTAACAAAGATCTCAACCAAAAATCTGACCTCTTTAATATTCGAAGCGATTCCCAATCCCTACGGAAACCGATATATAGAAAATCGTGCTCCTCAATTCATATTATTTTTTAAAGAAAACTTTGAAAATTATGGGAATCTATCAGGAGAAAACATCAGTCGACTTGAATATCCTCTTTTCATTGAAAAGTTAGTTGTATGGAGAACACCCGAAAAAAATCGGGATGCAAAAAAACTGATTCAGTTATTATTTATAGACCATCCAAATGCCGATCGTTCTGTTGAAAATTTGCAAAGCTTAATGATTCAGTCGCATGGAAATTGGGATATTATTCAATTTTTAAAAGAGGTACATCCCGCTTATTGTGAACTGACTTCTGATCATATAGCTCAAATAATGGAAAGGTTAATTTGCTCGATGGAGTATCCAGGATGCATTGATCAAAAGGAATATGCGAAAAGAGCATTTTTTGACAAAAAAGAAACTTTTTATTCTCTTTTGCAGCAAGTAGATCCAGCAGCATGGTCTTCCTCAAATATCTGTGACCTCCTTTCAGCTTTAGCCCGATGTAACAGTATGATCGGATTTGAAAAAACTAAAAAGATCGAGCTTTATGAAAAATTCAGCTCTTTCCCTGCATGGGAAGAATTGTCTCCTTCACAGATAGAGAGAGTGATGAAGTCAGCAGCCCATCTGTATGATGAAGGATCAGTTTCTCTATTTGCAAAATTTAAACATCACCCAAACTATGTACTTTAGAAATGGGAAAAATTACATTTCAACACTTTTAAAATAAGGAAAAAAAATGAATATTGCGCCTGTCTCATCCATCTCACCTAAATCGCGCTTTGTTGGGGTATTGCTATGCTGGTTTTTTGGAGGCTTTGGTGCGCATCGCTTTTATGTAGGAAAAGTGGGAACTGCAATTCTTATGATTTTTACGCTTGGTGGGCTAGGTATCTGGACATTGATCGATCTGATTTTGATCCTTGTAGGATCCTTTCGGGATAAGCAAGCACGTTTGGTTTTTTATTGGTTTGAGCGTTACTCTCTGGGTCATTGTCCCGAATCTAGCATTACATCTCTCACCGAATAGGTAAGGAACATACACTTGGTTGTTCAACCAAATACTCACTGCTAACTCTTGCTAACTTTCAATTTACTTTGGCTGTACTCATCGAAATATGGCTGCTTTTTAGCAATTTCGACCCAATAAAAAGTTCTGAATGTGTCTCTCCATCTCCAAAAAAGCCAAAGGCTTCAGTTTAGCGACGGAAGCTTATTTAGCGACTTATGTATCAAAAACCTACTCCTAAATTTTCAATAAGTAAAACTCAATTATGCACTATTTACACACTAGACTGGATGAAACTGCAGTAAAACTTACTTGGTTTTTGAGATTTTTATGCTATACTGTCGTGACAATTCTAAGATTAGCAAACACAAGGAAATGACATTCAATCCAGCCTATTTATGAAAAATACTTACCCAAAAAAGTTTGCACTGATTGGCCTCCCAGGAAGTGGAAAGTCTACATTTGCCTCCAAGCTTGGTAAAATCTTAGACATTCCAGTTCACCATCTGGACAGACACATGTTCGAGCCTGGCGGGAAGAAAAGTGATAAGCAAGAATTTATAGAAGCTCAAAAGGCTATGCTTGAGGGAAAAGCATGGGTCGTTGAGGGATGTTCATTTTCGACTTTTGAAATGAGATTCGCTAAGGCTGATGTTCTGATATACTTCCACTTTTCCCGACTTGTATGTTTTTGGAGGTTTTTCAAAAGGTTGTTTAACTACAAAAGAGATTTTGGAGGCTTAAGAGCCATCAACTGGGAACTCTTGAAATACACCTGGAACTTTAATAAAGAAAAAAGAGCAAAAATCGAAGAGCTCAGAGAAAAATATCCTCAGACTGATTTTCTTATCTTCAGAAACCAAAAAGATGCCGATCTTTTCTTAAGACAGAGCTGCGACCGCCACCTCAATTCCGCAGAAGCTCATACCCAGAAAAAGAGACAGAAAGAGACAAAGCTATGAGAAAAGAAATCTCTATAAGAGAGTACCGCCCAGATGATGTTCAGGCTTTGGCAAACATCTATTTCAATACAATCCACAAGATCAATATTCAACACTATACAGAAGCGCAAGTAAACGTGTGGGCTCCAAAATCAAGTGTAGAAAACACAGAGGGATGGGCAAAAAAATTCCCTAGAACCAAACCAATCATTGCTACTGTTGGAGATGATATCGTTGGATTCGCTGAGTTTGAGCCAAACGGCCATATTGACTGTTTCTATTGTCATCATGAGTGGATTGGGAAAGGTGTTGGATCAGCTCTTATGAAAGAAATCCTTCAAAGAGCAAAGAACAACCATATCAATCTCATTTTTTCTGAAGTAAGCATCACCGCAAAACCGTTTTTTGAAAAATGGGGATTTATAGTCATAACTCAACAAACGATCGTTAGAAAGGGTGTTGAGCTAACAAATTTCAAAATGGAACGAACGGTTTAGCCTTCACCTTTTTATGTAACATTTGCAAAAGCTGCTGCCTAGAGTAAAATCTTTGAACATTCGCTGAATTTCAGAGCATCCTTCAGAAGGAATTTGTAAGAATTCCTTACAGTTTGTTGCGCAATATAGACGCACTAGACTAGATGAAGCTGTGGAAAAATCTTTTTATTTCGTCTCTTTTCTGATATATTTATGTGGCATTTGAGACCTCTATCATTAATAAGAAAGATTCGATCCACTCAATAATCAGGAACAAAATGTCTTCACCTCAGCAAATAATTGATCAAACGATAGCCTGGATCCACAAAGTAGTGGTCGGCTGTAACTTCTGTCCTTTTGCTGCTAGGACATTACAACAACATCATGTTCATTACCAGGTTGAAGCCAGTACAAATACAACTTTATGCCTGGATGCTTTTTTAAAGGAAATTGCACGGTTGGATCAAGAACCTCATATTGAAACCAGTTTTCTAATCTTTTCCAACGCTTTTCAACAATGTGATGATTACCTGGATATGGCATCCATGGCTGAGGATTTATTAAAAGAAAAAGGTTATGAAGGAGTTTATCAATTGGCAAGTTTTCATCCATTGTACCGGTTTGCCAGCTCATTAAAAAATGATGCGGCTGATTATACTAACAGGTCCATTTATCCGATGCTGCATCTTTTACGGGAATCCAGTATTGACAAAGCATTAATGCACTATGAAAACCCGGAAAATATTCCGGAACGTAATGTTGATTTTGCCAGGAAAAAAGGATTGACCTTTATGAAATTGCTAAGAGATTCCTGTATCAATTCGTAACAGTACTACAAACGATGCAAGGTCGCATATGATACTGCATGCTTTAACACAAAATTAACTTTTAAATAGCTTTAAAATACGAAATAAAAATAAATTTATCGTATAAAACTATAAATCTAATGAGATGCTTTTAGGAGCAGAATCATTATTTAGAAAACTTTTGCACAGCTTTTTATTGACTCTGTGTATTAATTGGAGATGTCCATGAAAAAGATACTGCTGATGACGCTTCTATCGATGACCACTCTTTGTTTTGCTATCGATAAGACAATGGAACTATTAATTTCTTCGGAACAGATCGCGGCAAAAGTGAGTGAAGTAGCCGCTCAAATTAATAAAGACTATAAAGACAAACAGCTCACTCTCGTGATGGTTATGAAAGGATCACTTTGTATTACAACAGATCTCATTCGACAAATTAACGTGCCCTGTCATTTAGAGTATGTTCGAGCCAGTAGCTATGGTCAAAATGGTATGAAAGCTGGAGAACTTATCGTCACTGGCTTAGATCGTTTAGATATTAAAGGGCGAGATCTGCTTGTAATTGATGATATTTTTGAAACAGGGAACACAATTGTCAATGTAGTGAGTCAGCTCAATGAAAAGCAGCCAAACAGTATCAAAACGTTGCTTCTTCTAGTCAAAGATGTACCTAGGAAGACAAATTATCGTCCTGATTATGTCCTTTTTAATATTCCAGATCGCTTTGTCATCGGGTATGGTTTAGACTACAAAGAGCTCTATCGAGGGTTGCCTGATATCTGCGCCTTTATCAATGACACCCCTCCCTTCTAATGAAATTTTCTCATTATGGGCACAAAATCAATAGAAAATAATCATTTTGAATATATGAATCAAAGCCAACCACTTTCAGCCCAGCAGCTATTGATGATTCAGAATGAGATTTATCACCAGATTCAACTGGCTGTGCACCAATTAGTGCTTATTAAAGAAAAAGCAGGTTCTCTTGTTGAAAAATGGCAAGAGCTTCTTGAAGTCATTTTGCCCATTCAAATGCAAGTGATCCAATCTCACAATCTTGAGAATAGTCAATCAGGGCTATCTAAATTTAACGAAGAATACAGTCGCTGTGCATTAGGTTCTGCAGCTTTATGTGAATTGAACAAACAAAAATGGTTATTTATATTTGATAAAGCTTTTGGCATTACCGAATTCAAAGAGATTTCTTTGCAACAAGCACAGAGTTTAATCGTAGAAATTGCAAAAGAGATGACTTCTGAAGATTTTTTAATACAAATAGATCAAGTGCTAAAAGCTCTCAAACCTCATGCTTCTTTAATTGAAAAAAGAAAAGCTGTTTTGACTATTTTGTTCCCTTTGCATTTGTCAGTTATGACAAGACATGGATTTGGTGGTGAAACAGGATACATACAGGCTCAAAGAGCTATTATGGATTACTATCATGATCCTTTAATCTCTCAAAGGGCAGCTTATGCTCAATCGGTTGTTTTTAAACGAGCGCAATTGATTTAGTAATCCCTTTTGTATTTTTGATCTTTTGATTATGGCGTGTTAAGAGAAATTCAGTTATATTTTGCACCTAAAAACAACCACTCATTCTATGTTCAAAAAATTTATTTTCATTTTGTTGTCAGGACTTTCTCTATCGGCCAATCAAGGCCAATTTGCAAAAGTAAACAATATCGACATCTGGTATGAAAGCTTTGGTCAAAAAGAAAACCCAGCTCTTTTGTTGCTTAGTGGTGGTTGTAATCAAAGTGTGATGTGGCATGATGATTTTTGCGAAAGGTTGGCTAATGAAGAAGGATTCTATGTCATCCGTTATGACCACCGAGATACGGGATTATCGAGCAGTATTGATTTCGAAAAAAATCCATATGATGTGATGGATATGGCAAAAGATGCCATCGGCGTCTTGGATGCTGCGGGAGTTGAGCAGGCTCATTTATTTGGAGTTTCTCTTGGTGGGTTTCTTTCTGAAATTATATCCGTTTATTATCCAGAAAGGGTGTATACGATCACGTTGCTTGGTTCATCGCCAGATATTCATCCATCTAGCCTGGCTTATGCAAACCTTCCTCCTGATGAAGATGCAATTTTTTCCTCCCCAAGAGAAGACTATCTTGTTTGGATGAAAGAATGGTTGAAACTCTCTCCTCAGACTTATGAAGAGCAATTAGATCAACGGCTCGATGGATGGAGTAGACTGAATGGGAAGGTATATCCTTTAAATGAAAAGATGCATCGAGATATTCATGAAAAATTTCTCGCTCGCCACAGAAATCCACAAGGGATTTTAAATCATATTGCGATGTTAGCAAGCGAGAGCTCAGAAGACTTGGTCCGAGCTGTGCCTGCTAAAATCACAGTTCCTACTGTGATCATTCATGGATCTGAAGATCCCATCTTCCCTCCAGATCATGGAAAAGCATTGAGTCTTTTGATCAATGATTCAGAGTATTTTTTTGTAGAGGGAATGGGGCATGTTCCAAATGAACATTTTTATGATCTCTATGTTGACATACTTAACCGACAAGCAGCAAAATTTCGTTAAATTTACATTTATTTAAACGGTCGCTATCAAAAGTTCTGTATGCGTCTCATACTCCCAATATCCCAAAATTGGGAAATCCTTTCGAGTTGATGCTTTGCGATCAGACCATGAGCTCAGAAAGTGGAATTAAAGTCGTCAATCTTATGGATGATCAAGCCGTCAATGAGAGCTGCCAAGGCGTTGATCTTGAATCAATCGGGACCCCTCCTTTACAAGATCCTCTCGAAAGAAACATACGCTGGGATGAAGAAGGGAAAAATCGTGCTGACTTTTCTGCATTCACAACTCGCATCGACCAAGTAATTCACGATACGCTAAAAATCTGAGTTAAGGGCTCATCTTTTTAATTAGGTTAAGTGAAAATCAACAATTGTAGACTATTTCTCTTCTAAATGCGTCTCTCCATCTCCAAAACGTCAGGGCCGGAAAATTGCCTGAACATTCCATTTTCTGAAAGAATCTATATATCACCAAACTTTGAATGTATGATTGCGTTTCTTATCATTGTTTCGATATTATTTCGCTCTTTTGAGGTGAACTTGAAACATACAAAGAAATGTGGGAAACAACCATTCAAAGTTGCACTTATTCACGGAGGCCCAGGGGCTTCTGGAGAAATGGCCCCTGTAGCGAATGAGCTCTCGTCTATTTGTGGAATACTTGAACCATTTCAAACCAAAAAATCAATAGATGATCAGTTGCTTGAACTCAAATCTACTCTTGAAAAAGAGGGGGATCTTCCCCTTATATTAGTTGGCTATTCTTGGGGGGCATGGCTCAGCTACATATTTACCGCCAAATATCCTTCATTTGTCAAAAAGCTGATTCTAATTGGAAGTGGATCCTTTGAACAAAAATACACTAAGAGCATGATGCAAACGCGATTGGATCGCCTAGATGAAGATGAAAAAGTAAAGGTTGAAGATTTTCTCAAAAGCCTAAAAGATCCAGCCACAAAAAATAAAAATAGTATCTTTGAGAACATAGGCAAGTTACTTTCTAAAGCAGATGCACTAGATCCTATAATTGAAGATAGTCAATCGCTAGTTATTAGGTATGATATTTATGAGCCAGTAATGAAACAGGCAAATCAGCTTCGAGCTTCTGGAGAGTTGTTACAGTTTGGTAAACGCATTCAATGCCCGGTAATTGCAATACATGGAGATTATGATCCACACGATCCAAAGGGAGTTGAAGAACCTCTTTCTCGTAATTTGGAACGGTTTAGTTTTTTCCTCTTAAAAGATTGCGGTCATTGTCCCTGGATAGAACGAAAAGCCAAAGAACAATTTTATACGATTCTTAAACAAGAAATCTGCGCTGCACTATGACTGTGCAAACATTTCAATTATTCTAGTAAAAAGTTCTTAACGCATCTCATGAAGCAGAGCGAAGACTGCGAAAATATTTCACTGCGGTTTCAGATTCTTGAACTGCAATTTTAGCTCTAGCAAACATCTCTCTTTCATATTTTTCTATTAATTTTGGCCAATCAATAGGTTTTGAAGAAGAAACAATCAAGTTCGATAATAGTCTAGCATCTTCAAGCACATTATTTCCTCCCAAGCCTTTTGCATTAGACATGACATGTGCTGAATCACCGACAAGAGTTACTCTTGCAGTAGGCACCATCGGAAATTGATCAGAGTCAGCAAATTGAGTGGTTTGTATTAGCCAAGGGGGCATAATGGCATCTATTGGGGTCTGGTTGACTAACTTTCTTAAATTTTCATGCCAAGGTTGATGATTCATCACTTGTTTACAGTGATCCAAAATGCGTTTTTTGCAATCTAGTCCTTGATCGAACTGATACCAAGGAGCATTATGATCTTTAATTTGCTCTGAAACAGCCCAAACAATGCTAGGTGTTTTATCAGGGCGTTGTGAAAAACAAACTCCGATATCATGTAAGTCAATCCCTAGGTAGCGAACAAATCCATTTTGATTCAATGGAAGAAGTTTTTCCCATTCTGGTGTGCGGTCAATTTGTGCTCCTAAAACAGCTTGATTGGAGTTAATCATCTTTGGAATAGAGCCAAGCTTTTCTTTGTATATTGATGGTAAAAGTTTTCTAACTGATGATGCAGCTCCATCACAACCCACAAGGAGATC
>CAZJSX010000041.1:0-9887 GCA_964548845.1 uncultured bacterium
CGCTGCTATACTAGTTTCTTAAGATTACTTTCAATTAGGGGGGATGAATTTATTTTTGTTCCGGATAACTACCTCGAATCTGCGATTAATTATATCAGAAAGTACACCTATATTAGTGTCCCCATTCGTAAGTTTGAATCCGTTAGTCGCTTTTTTTTAATCAAAGGGTTGATCAATAGTACGCCAGATACAGTTAATAATAAAGCCATTCAAGACAATAAAATTTTTCCTGGTAGGGCGATTGACTTAAAGAAAAAGTGGTTATCTTATATAGGCAATAGTGATCGCCGGATTCTAAATCAAGCTCAAAATCCTCAGCAACAAATTCGGAATTTAGGAATGATACTGGCTGGCTTCTATGGAGTTCCAATAATGTTATTGATAATTGCAAACCAAGCCTGGAAACAATTGTTTGCTCTTACAGCTGTTTCATCGACTCTATATGCTCTTAATTATGTGAGAAAAACAAAAGTAATCTCAAAAACAACAGAATATGCATTGATAACTTTGAGTTTAATAGAACTTACTCACTTTATGTTTGATAATAAATTTGTTGAAGATCAACTGCTTAATCTTGAGCTAAAATCATTTTCTTTTACTAAATCGGCGTATCAGCACATAAAACCAGTTATAAAGAGCATAGAGCGTATTGTTCCTGCAATGCTTGAGTTTTCTTTTAGTAGATAAAAATGAGTTTGGCAAACATATCTCTTTTGAAGACTTCAAAAAATATCAGTTAAATTAGCCAAAAGATTGGTGAGAGATGGAGTTGGGTTTCTTGCTATAGTGCAAGAACTTTAAGGCGCTTTATCAAGCGCCTTAAAGCAAAATTTCAACAGATGTTAGAACTAAGCTTTTACACCGTTCATAATAACAGGTTGTGGAACTTTAGGTGCATCTGGGCAAGTTCCGTCTTTATGGAAATAATTCATTTCTAAGACGTACTTGTTAACAGCAAATGCAAATACTTTTTTAAAGATATTGTTGTCATCTTTTCTTTTTAAGATAACAGCATTTGCAGTTGCAATAGTGTCATTTTTTAAATATTTAGCAGCAAACTGAGCAGCTCTTTTTTCTGCCATATTTTTGCTTGCAAAGTTTTTAATAAAATCGACGTGCCCACGGCAAACGTAAGTTGGTGATGTGTTAGTTGTAATTTCCATTGTAATCCTCCAATTGGTTGAGTTTATTAAATGAATACGGCGATGATATTAACTTAGTGCGTCTTTAAAAATAAACACATTTATTATTTAAAATAATTGCATTATATTAATAAAATATTAACTTTATAGTTAACAAAGTGTATAAACATTTTATTGATTTATAAATTTCTCCGAGAGAAAAACAGCAACGACTCTTAGACAAAAAAGAAGAGAGCTTCTATAACTAAAATTTAATGATTAAATAATTAGGAGCGCTATGTCGTTATCTCAAATAGAAGCTATTTTAGAAAAAGAGTCAGAAACTCTTTTAAAGCATCAATGTAAAACCATAGATAAAAGCCATTTGCATGTTCCAGGATCTGATTGGGTCGACCGCATCTTCTCTCCATCAGATCGCAATAATCGCGTTTTGGTCAATCTACAGCAACTATTTTCTCACGGCAGACTTGCTAATACGGGATATTTATCTCTTTTACCGGTAGATCAAGGTATTGAGCATTCTGCTGGAGCTTCATTTGCCCCAAATCCAATTTATTTCGATGCAGAAAATATTATCAGACTTGCACTGGAGGGGGGATGTAATGGAGTGGCTACGACTTTGGGTGTTTTAGGAATTGTTGCCAGAAAATATGCTCACAAGATTCCACTTGTCTTAAAACTCAACCACAATGAGCTTCTAACTTACCCTAACAAATACGATCAGATTATGTTTGCAACCGTAAAACAGGCCTATGATATGGGTTGCGTAGCTGTTGGTGCGACTATTTATTTTGGCTCTGATGAGAGTGATCGGCAGATTGTAGAAGTATCTAAAGCTTTTGCTCATGCCCATGAACTCGGTATGGCCACTATTTTGTGGTGTTATCTTCGCAATCCAGCTTTTAAAACAGCAGACAAAGACTACCATTTAGCTGCAGATTTGACAGGTCAAGCCAACCATATTGGGGCAACCATCGAGGCAGATATTGTGAAACAAAAGCTGCCTGAAACAAATGGGGGATTTCAAGCTTTAAAATTTGGGAAAACAGCCGATGCTGTTTACGATAAGCTTTGTACCAACCATCCTATCGATCTAACCAGATACCAAGTCGTGAATCAATATTTAGGAAGAATTGGGTTGATTAATTCAGGTGGCGCCTCTGGAAAAAATGACCTACACGATGCTGTTAAAACAGCTGTCATTAATAAGAGAGCTGGTGGGGTTGGTTTGATTACCGGAAGGAAAGCCTTTCAGAAGCCACTTCATGAGGGGATTAAACTTTTAAATGCAGTCCAAGATGTTTATCTCTGTAAAGAAATTAATTTAGCCTAATATAATTTCTATTTGGTTTGAATTTTAAGAGCTAATCGGCTTAAAATATTTGCCATTAATTGTTTTTACAAAGAGAAAAAAATGAGTTCTGGAGCTAGCAGACTACCACAACATCTTAATTATTTAGATCTTCGAGCAGAAGCATCGCCCCTTTATTATGCTATGGTGAATCAGGGATCGCGCACAGGTTCACGCTTAGTTTTTAATGACTTTAAGGATACGGATCCAATGCAAACGCAAGTAGCCGAGTCAGAAGAGGGTATGCATACGCCGTTAAATGGAAGTTTAGACGATCTTCTATTTGATACATTACTATTATCAACTCCAACAAAACAAAGACCGGAACAGAGACCAGTAAGCTCTAATAATAATGATGTCGTGATGAGCCATAGCGCCGCTTCTAGTAGCGGCTGCTCGAGTTCATCTTCTGCTCGAGAAGATGATCAGCGAACTGGTTCTGATTTGTCTGAGGGCGCGATGGGAGATAGATTTTGTCGCTCTAACACTAATTTTCTTAAAATGAGAAGGAGTGCTTTCTTTTCGCAACATGAGATGAATGCAAGTGCAAAAGAAGAGGCTACACAAGTAGCAATTCAGGCTTCCTTTGCTCCTTTACAACAAGATGTAGACTTGAGAGGAAGGGTTACAGTTTATGCAAGTTTACCTAATAAGAACTATGCTACTGGGTCCAAAAGGCAATGCGATGATGGATTATAATAAGAGTTGGTCTACAAAAGACTAAATTTAGTAGTTGAATCTTTTTCATGACATAGAGCATGAGAACAATTTAACTAATTAATGGTCAACTTTTGAAAATTAAAAGCTGGATTGCCCTACTTTTACTAGCTCTGAGTGGCTTTAGTGAATATTATGTCTATGACTCACTGACCTCTATTGACTCCTTAGTTAAAACAGGTCTCAATTTTTCTGCAGCCGATTTTGGCTTGCTCTATTCATTTTATTCTGTAGGAAATGTTTTTTTTGCGGCTCTATTTTTTGCTGGGATCTTAATTGATCTTTGGGGGTATAAAAAGTCAGGGCTTCTATTTGTCTCTCTTTGTTTGGTCGGAACAGCACTAACTGCCTACGGGGCAAGCACTCTTTTCATAAACTCTTCTTTTGCCGTTTGGCTAAGCGAACATCTTTTCAAAGGACACTCAGCTTCCTTGGTTGTTATGCTCTTTGCTAGAGTCATTTTTGGAGTAGGAGCAGAGGCCCTTTTAATCGCAATTATGGTGGCATTAGTCTCTTGGTTTGGAGAAAAAAAAGTGGCATTTGCCTATGCAGCCGCAATTCTTTTTTATCGCTTTGGAACCTATTTAGCGTTGATCTTACAATCTAAAATTGCACTTCAGTTTAATTATCAAGTTGCCTTGTGGTTTGCCGTAATTATCATGGGACTTGGTTGGCTATGTTATATCATCTACATGTTTTTTGATCATTACAAGCACTCTCAAACACCTCACTTAGAGAGCGAGCCTTTTGAAATTAAAAAGGTGTTTCATTTTCCCCTTGTCTTTTGGTATTTAACGCTCATCTCGTTTACTTATTACGGTGGGATTACAAGTTTTGAAATTTTTGACCCCGACTTTTTAAAGTACCGCTTTGGGTTCTCTATTGAAAAGGCAGGTTCTTTCTCTTCATTTATGCTCTTGGCCACCATGATTTTTATGCCTCTCTTTGGCCTGCTTGTCGATAAGATTGGCAAAAGAGCTACCATGATGCTTTTAGGATCTTCTATCTCGATGCTCTCTTTATTGGCTCTGATGTTTCTCTCTCACCCAAAAATTCCTATTTTTATTTTAGGGATAGGCTACTCTTTTATCGCAGCCTCTGTTTGGGCTAGCGTGCCACTTGTGATAGAGAAAAAGTATCAAGGAACTGCTTTTGGGATTATGGCCTATATTCAAAACGTGGGTTTAATGATCTTTCCATGGATCAGTGGAATCATTGCGGATCTTTACACTAAAAAGTGGGTGGAGAATGGCAAGCAGATGCTTTTTATCAACTACATCCCATTAATTATCTTTTTCTTAATTTTAATAGGGCTAAGTTTTATTTTGGCAGTTTTACTCAAAATTAAAGATAGCTACGCCAAGGGCAAGGTTCACAGTTTGGAAGAAACTAGATAATGTATTATCTTATTTAATTTGAATAGCTTGTGAATTAATGAAAATTATTCAAAAACCAGTTGAAACTTTTTTCGCTCTCAATTACTTAAAGGTGACGATAAGATAAAAAAAGCCTCTATTAAGTCACCCATGCCCAAAACAACCTTTAAAAGAAAACTTTATCTGACAGTTGCCGCCTCATCGCTTATTTTTCGCAATTGGTCCATTCGCAAAAAGCTTCACATTGGCTTTACGAGTCTAATTGGAGTATTGGCGCTAAATGTTATTTTAACCTCTTATGAGATTTCTCGCTTAAAAGAATATCAGCTCAAGTTGTCTTATTTAGTTTATTTGGACTTAATAGGTGTTGTCACGGGATGTCTTTTTATTTGGATTGTCAGCCAATCGGTTTTAAGGCCAATTAAAAAGATTATCCATCAGCTAGAGACTCAATCAACACTTGAAAACCTGCAGCTTTACAGCAACGATGAAATCGGGCAATTAGCAAGGGCTGTAAGTTCGATCAAAAGAAGCAACTCCTTATTTGATGAAGACAAGAGTGCTAAAAATGTTCTTTTAGAGACTATTTTAAGTCACTCGACTGAAGGCATGTTTATTTTTGATCAAAGGGGTGCTTTAACTAACTATAGCAGGGGATTTGAAAGTATGACTGGCTATAGTCATCTTGAAAAAAACAATTCTTTAGTCTCTTCCACTCTTTTAGGGCTCGAACTTGAAAAAGTATTTAGTCATCTCGAACAAGAGGAGAGCGATAACTTATTCTATGAGCAAAAAGTCAATTGTAAGAATGAGAAAAGTCAAATCAATTCTTTAAATTGTACCGTTTATAAAGTTAAAGGTTTTGATGAAGTGCTTTTTATCGGGGTTTTGAAACAACTACCTAAAAAAAATTTTTTCCACTCTTTTATAGATAACACCTTTTCGTTTCGTAAAAAATAACTATTTTGATCTTGAAAACTATTCCATAGTTTAAGATGATGTATGCAATCAATTAATCCTTAATTATTTTAACAAAAAAACTTTTTTAAAAAAGAGATATTTATGAGTTCTAGTAGTGTAACTAGTGTATCAGCTTCACCTAATTATTGGTTTACTGACCTTCAAAATTTAAGCCAAAGAAACAGCGCGATTGGTTGCAATTGCGATTCAACAAAAGAAAGTAGTTTTGTACCAAGTCAGCCAAATTCTGTTGTTGTGTTTGAATACCAGCAATCTTACGAGGGAACGAATGCAGAAAAAACCACAAGTGATCAAATTCGTGGTTTGGACGATATAGCAAAACTCATGATCCCTTATCTTACAATTTCAATAACTCCAGTGCGCGGTGATGGTGATAGAGAACCACCCTCTAAGACTAATAGTTTTAAAATGTCTTTTTCAGGAAAGACAAGGGATCGTTTAATAAAAGATCAAGTATTTCACCAAATTGGAATTCGAGAGTCTTTAGAAAATCAATATCCCCGACTTTCTTTAAGTCTTCAAGTTGAATCTGATAGAACTTATAATATAACGACTGAAGCTGGTGCTGGATTCTTCACGACTGAATCAGCAACATTTAGACAATTCTCATTCACAGCTCAACCAAATCAAGTGCGTCAAATTAACCTTTTTCATGCTCTTAAGAATCCTTTTGAAGACGACATAACTTATGCAGATGGTAAAAAGTTATCAAATTTGACAGTTAGAACAACTCAATTTATGATAGAATGCCTTCATGGTAAACTTTCTATGATTAAAGAAGGTAAAGAGCGGCGTTTGACACCAACTAGTGTAATCGAATGTGGTTTAGAAACACTCACAATCGAAGAGTAACAAGTTTTTAAATTTAGTTCAGTTCAGTGAAGGTTTTCAAAGGTTTTCTTAAAATCAACTTCACAATTTAAAATTGTGGGTCTAATTATTTAATTTTATTCAAAACCTACTTTAAAAGAGGTAACTTGTGTCTTCTAGCATTTCATATCCTTCTTTACTTGACTTGAGTAATTTAGTTGATAGAAACAAATTAATTTCATGTCATTGCAAACCTGAAAAAAAAGACTTGTTCCCTGATGGTGAAGCAGCGTCTCGTGTTGTAGTTCATTACACGCTTTTTTGGGAATCTGAAGATAATATAGGTGAACAAATAAAAGGTAATTCTTCGCTTTGTAAGCTCCGGCTCCCTGTTTTTTTTACAAAAATTAGCGATATACCTACTGGGGGACAAGCACCCAGAACTTATACAGCTAAACTTGGTTTTACAGGATTTGATGGTCAAAAACTTAGTGATAATCATGACCGATTCACCTGGCATTCTAGAGAAGTGAGGGAAGTTTTAGATAAAAATTTTATAAGAGTTTCCTGCGATATTCAAATTCCACCAGGCAATGATTATCAATTATCGGTCTTCTTTAATGTCCCAACAGCTGCTTCGGAAAGAATTACAAAAAATGTATGCCGATTCAACCCAAGCCCAGGCCAAGTAAATAAATTTAGCTTTGTGCATGAAATAATGAATCCTTTTGGAGTTGAACCTTATTCAGAAAGAGATAATTTACAAAAAATAGAATGTGAAGCCAGTTTGTACTCAAGCTGCCCGCACGGAAAAGTTTTCCAAGATGAGGAGACAAGAAAAATAATTCTAGAAGAAGTTTAAGATGAAAACTAAAATTTATGATTTTTGAAAAAAAATACCCTTTCAGTAAAGAAAGGGTATTTTAATTTTTTTAAAAAAATTGCTTATTAAACAATACTATTTGCAGCAAGGAAGAGAAATCCAAGTTGAAATGATCAATAATGCAAAAGCAAGAGCAACCATTACTCTTGTAGCAATTGAAAATTTGCAAGGACTTTTATCGTGCTTCATGCTTCTTACGTTAGTCATAATTAAAGTGATAATGATGACGCCGAAAGCAATTGTGTTTAATAAGTTAAATAAGCCGAAATTGGCATCTAAAACTGGACTGTACATAACAACCTCCTTTAAGGTCTTCTTAATTCTGAGACTTAGCAAAAACGGGTGTTTTTTTCTAATAAATATTTACATTTTCTTTCTCTTTTTAATCAAAAATGCAACTAATAAGAGTTGCGATTCATAAGTATCTAATAAATAAGATATTGTGAAATCGCTAAAAATGAGAAAAACTTCCATTTTAATCGTTAGTATTTTAGGATAAGCTTTTTTAACCCCGTTATAAAAGGGCATATTCTATGAAAAGAATGTTATTTGTACTTACTTTACTAATTCTACCTCTCCAATCCCTATCTGCAGATATTAGAAAGTGTCGAGGCAACGATACCATTAGCCAAAATGATCAGGAAACGATAAACCTGCTCAAATACCTTAAGGGAAGCTGGAATGTTCAAGGAACTTGGCAGTTCATAGAAGGAGAAGGTAAAACTGAAAAAAATATCAAATCCAGATTAACAGGAACTGAAGTCTTCTCTCCTATTTTAAATGGTCACTTTTTACAAAAAAACTTAAGCGCTAAAGTAAAGTATCATTCTGTCGATTTAGATAAAAATGAACAAACGGCATTTAACTCATTGACAATCATAACCTTTAATAAAGATCTCAACCAATATTTCTCATGGTATTATGATTGTGGTGGCTCCTATATCGAATCTACTGGTGAATATGACAAAGAGCAAAACCAATATCGCTTTTTATCGCAAATCGTGGATGAAAAAGGGGAGCTTTTGGCTACGCTCTATATTTTAACTATTGTGGATAAAGATCATTATAGCTGGGAAATGAAAGAGAAAAAAGACAAAGATAAAGAGTGGACACTTTCAGCAACTGGAAGTTCTGTGCGCAAGAATAAATCTTAAGATTTAGCTTCTGCATCACTTTTAAAGAAGTCTGATTTTTTTTGTAACCAATCGACAAAAGTCTCTAAGTAAATATAGACGCACGGTGTGATAAATAGAGTCATCAGCTGAGAAAAAATCAAGCCACCAACAATGGCGATTCCCAAAGGAATTCTCCCTTCTGCCATTGTCCCGCCAACACCTATTGCAATTGGTAAAGCTCCCATAATCGTAGATAACGTCGTCATTAGAATTGGTCTAAAGCGCAGTGAAGCTGCTTTGTAGATAGCATCAGAGGGAGACATCGCTGGATCATTTTTACGAAAGTCATTGGCAAAATCGATCATCATAATACCATTTTTCAAAACAATTCCAAGTAGCATAATCAGTCCGACAAAGGCATATAAAGACAAGGGTTGTCTGAAAATGAAAAGGGAGAGTAACCCTCCAAAAACAGCAGGTGGCAATGTGGATAAGACAGTTATTGGATGAATGAAATTTTCATATAAAATTCCCAAAATCAAATAGATGACAACTATTGCTATAATGAATAAGAATTTGAAAGAAGCAAATGATTGTTTAAAAATATCAGCAGTTCCTTGAAGTGTTCCGGTAACTCCAGCAGGTAGCGTATCTAAAGCTAGCTGATTTAAAACATCTAGAGCAGGGCCAAGTGGGGCATTTTTAGGAAGGTTAAAGGCTAAAGTAACAGAAGGTAGTCCATTAGTGTGGTTAACCATAATAGGTCCTGTTACTTGTTTGATGTTGATTACTGAATTTAGCGGAACCATCTCTCCTGTTTCAGAGGACTTGATATAGATTAAAGAAAAGTCAGTAGGATCAGTATAAAAGCGATCTTCAACTTGCATAACAACGTAATACTGATTTTGAGCCCCATTTAATTGGGTGACATAAGTTTCTCCAAAAGCCAAACTTAATGCGTTTTGAATATCAGAGGCATTTAATTTATAACTTCTAGCTTGCTCTCTTAAAATCTCAATAGAAATTTGCGGTTGATTGAGTTGTAAGTCGCTAGAGACTTGAGCAAACATCGGATTTGCAATCATTTTACCCATAAGATCTCCAGCAGCTTTATAGAGAGGAGATGAATCAAAAGATTGCATGGTAAATTGGTATTGCCCCTTTCCTGAGGTCATCGACCCTACTTGTAGGTTGATGAATGGGTATACTTTTGGAAAAGCAATCGCTCCTGGTATTTGGTTCAGATCACGCCAGTATTGCGCAACAATAGCATCAATAGGGCCGCGCTCTTTTGGAGACTTTAAATTAACAAAGATCATCCCTTGGTTGCAGGTCGGATATCCAACGATCGGAATGGCACTTTCAATTTGAGGGTCATTTTTAAAATACTCGTTAACTGCCACTTGATATTTTTGCATTGCTTCTGGAGAGGTAGATTCATTGGCTTGGATAAAAATCTGAATCGCACTCAAATCTTCTTCAGGTAAAAAAGTTTTAGGTAGCGCTAAATAT
>CAZJSX010000042.1:0-9760 GCA_964548845.1 uncultured bacterium
GGATATTCACTATTAGCCCTCCCTATTGCTATAACCTCTTTTGGCTATCATAATATTTTGCCAACTCTTGCAGCTTATTTAAAAAATGATAGAAAAAGATTGATCTATGTCATTATTGGAGGTGGAATATTACCACTTGTGGTTTACATTCTTTGGGATTGGCTGCTACTTGGGGTCATTCCAGAGCAAGGTTTTCAGGGCAATCTCTCTTATGATCAAGTTTTGAGTTTTGTTCAATCGCCTATAGTAAAAATATCAGCACTTTATTTTGCTTTCTTTGCAATCATCACTTCATTTTTAGCACAAGCTTTAGCTCTTTTAGATTTTTTACGCGATGCTTTGAGATTGAAAAATAACAAATTGAACCGCTTATGGCTCTGTGCGGTTGTCTTGATCCCTCCTTATATTTTTGCTATTGTTTATCCAGGAATGTTTATTCAAGCACTTGGACTTGTCGGTGGCTTTGCAGCCATCATCCTTTTTGTGATCATGCCTGTTTTGATGGTGTGGGATCAGCGCTATATTAGAAATGATTATCAATTTAAAATTGTTCCTGGTGGACGGGGGATTTTAGTTGTCATTGCATTAGTTGGTTTAATTATCATGGGTCTGCAGCTGATTCAGGAAGTTTGTGACATTCAAATTATTAACCAAATATTTTTACGATGAAAAAAAATAGAGTTTTTGGGGGAATATTACTCATACCTGGAACCGCTATCGGCGCTGGGATGATTGCTCTGCCGATTACAACTGGTATTGGTGGATTTATTCCTTCAGTTATTTTATTAGTGGCAATTTGGCTCTACTTAACTGCTACTGCATTTTTATTTTTGGAAGCCACGCTCTGGTTTGAAAGAGATGTCAATATTGTAACTATTGCGGAGCATACTTTAGGTTCTGTTGGGAAAATAGTTAGCTGGATCGTCTATTTATTTTTGCTCTACTCTTTAACAACAGCTTACTTATCTGCTTGCGGAACTCTTTTTTTAGATTCCATGAGAACGATAACCCATGACAGCTTGCCAGTTTGGTTTGGTCCAGTGCCCTTTTTACTCTTATTTGGTCTCTGCGTTTACATGGGGACAAAGCCTGTGGATTACTTCAATCGCATTTTAATGGGTGGGCTTATTGTTACGTTTTTAGCCATGGCTTTTATCACCCTTCCCGTTGCTAATCCTCAATTTTTAACCTATCAATCTTGGCCAACAATTTGGTCATCAGTTGCTATTATGGTCACCTCATTTGGTTTCCATATTATCATTCCAAGTCTGTCTTACTATTTGGGTTATCGAGTAGATCTCTTGAAAAAGACGTTAATTTATGGCAGCTTCATCCCTTTAATTGTCTATCTTTTATGGCAAGTTATGATTTTAGGGGTTATTCCTGCTCAAGGTGAATCAAGCTTAACCACTTTGATTCATAGCCCCAATCCAGAAGTAGCTATGATTTCGATTTTGAATGCTCATATTCATGGAATCAATATTGGAGAAATTTTAAGATTTTTTATTTATTTTGCGATATTGAGTTCTTTTTTAGGGGTCTCTTTAAGTCTATCGGATTTCTTAGCTGATGGATTTAAGATTAAAAAGAGTGCCAAGGGGCGTTTTTTTATCACTGTATTGACTTTCTTGCCTCCTCTATTTTTTTCATTTATTTTCCCCAACGTATTTATTTCTGCGCTAAAATATGGCGCTATTTTTGTAGCCATTTTACTTGGTATTTTACCGGCTGCCATGGTTTGGTCGGGTAGATATCGACTAAAGATGGAGAGCAAATACAAGGTTTTTGGGGGCAAAATTTTACTCTCAGCTGTGATCATAGTTTCGCTAGCTGTTATTGTCATTGATCTAGCAGATCATTTCATGCGCTAAATTTTGTTAGTATTAGTCGAAAAAGATCGAATTTCTTATGATCTGCTAAAAATTGCAACTAGTAATATTATGATAGGCTTTGCCCAATCTCTTTTTAATCAACAACATTCATCTTTGAGCGAAAAGATGCAAAACCCTATTGATGAAGCAATAGAGAAGGGTTATTTTGAGAGGGTGGATATAGAAGCCGCCCATTTTTTTACAAAGGGTTTGGAGCAAAACACTGCCCTGACTCTCTTACTGGCTTATCTATTCTTGGCAGCAAGGTCGGGCCATCTCTGTATTGAAATTAAAGACAAAATAAATCCTCCTTTAAACCAATTGTGGAGCTGCACAAGTGAAACGGATGATGGGCAGCTAAGAAATTATGAAAATTTAATGGTACAAGCATTTTTGGCTTTGCCGGAGTCTTTTTTTAAGGGGCATTCTTATTTAGTCAAAGAGGGAAATTTACTCTATTTACAAAAAAATTGGACATGTGAAAAAGAGGTCTTAGAGCTTTTCTCAAAAATTGAAAATGAAGTTCCCAGTCTCAAACTGCAAAAAATTAAAGATGAAAGTTTATCAAACTTGCAGATGCAAGCTTTAGAGAAGTGTTTTGATCGCACTTTAACTTTTATTTCAGGAGGTCCTGGGGTTGGTAAAAGTTATACAGCAAGTTATATCGTCAAAAATTTTCTTAAGCAGCATCCTAAAAAAAGAGTGGCAATTGTTGCCCCTACAGGAAAAGCTGTTGCTAACCTTCAAAGTTATTTGTCATGTTTAATGACAATTGATGAGATGGCTTTGATAGAAGCGAATACCCTTCATAGGTTGTTTTCAAAAACAATATCTTCTTTTTTGCCTTATGACTTAATTTTAGCAGATGAAGCTTCCATGATAGATGCTCCATTTATGGTATTATTATTTAAGTATCATAAACCAAATTCTAGGATCGTTTTTTTAGGAGATCCCAATCAATTGCCGCCTATTGGCATAGGCTCTATTTTTAGTGATTTAATTCATCATAGTGCAGGCCATGTCGAGTTAAAAGAGTGTAAAAGGACAGAGATTAAAGCTATTTTAGATTGTGCAGAGGCTGTGAAGTGTGGTGATGAAAAAACTTTTTTTCAATATTTACAAGCGAATCATTCCTATTTTGAACTAGGCCAAAAAAATCAGCTCTATGCTTATATCTTAAAGCAGCTTCCGATATTTAAGAATAATGAGACGCTATATCAAAAGCTAATGGCATATTCAAATTTTAAGATACTTTCTCCTCTTCGTAAAGGGGCATTTGGAACTCTGCAAATCAATCAAGAAATCAAAGCTCTCCTATCCACATCTACAGTTCATCCCATTTTAGCAACTAGCAATGACCATAAATTAGAGATTTATAATGGCGATATTGGCTTGATGGTGAATCAAAAAGAGATCCTTTTTTTGGCCAGGAACAAAACGCAATCTTATTATGATAATTTAGAAAATATTCGACGTGTGCCGATTGCTTTAGCACCTAGCTATGAGTATGCCTATTGTTTATCAATTCATAAAAGTCAGGGGAGTGAATATGATAAAGTTCTTATTTTAGTTCCCCCAAAGAGTGAGGTGTTTGGTCGAGAGTTGTTGTATACGGCAATTACACGTTCAAAAAAACATTTTGACATATTTGCCGATAGACCTACACTAAGTCAGCTCATTGGCAATGTCAATAAACGGGTGTCTAAACTTGGCTTAGGAAAATTATGAATAAAATTGACGCCGAAAATCTTTTTTCTCAAATAGTCACACTTTTTATGCGGAAAAAAGGGGATAACTTCGAAAATTTTTTCCGAGAAGATATTATTTGCCACCTCAATTCAACTAGCTTGAATTTAGAGGAGATGAGACTTGCCATTTTATCACTTGTTGAAAGCGTTCAAATTGAAAATGTCATTATTGACAATTTTTTATATGAAGATGAAAAAGCAATTGCACATTGCCATTTTCAAATCAAAAACATTAAAACGTCAAAGCAAGTAGTCGATGATCTTTTTTGTGTGATTCACTTTAAAGAGGGACAAATCGAGTCTTGTTGGCTTTTGTCATCACTGTTTTTAAATGAAGGGCAAACCCAATGACAAATAACGAGCAGTTAAAAAATTTGATCTACAAATGGATTTGGGCTATTTGGGAAGGGAATGATTTAGGTCAGTTTTTGCAATTTTATAACCCTGGAGCGCAAGGTTTTGTCGGAGGACAAGCTATAAATCTGCAAAAGTTAGAAGAAAACTTTCGCTCTTATCATGAAAAAGGACTCGTTACACAAGTTAAAATATTAGATTTAATCTTTGAAAAAGATGCCTTTGCCCTTCATGCACGACTAAAATCAAATATTCAAAATAAAGCATGTGAAAATCCAATGGTGTTTATTGGGTATATTGAGAATGGTAAAATCAACAAGTTCTGGTTGAAAACTGAAAAAGAGCTCTAATTTTGAACAAATGTCCCGACTGGATAATTTGAGCTTGCTGTAACAGGAAGCCTTCCTATGGCTTTGCGCTTACCTAATAAAATTTCACTACATCCAACTTGTGCATCATAATCATTCTCATATCCCATTAAGATGGCATCTCCTTGATTAAAAAATTGTAATGCATAGGGAGATCCAAAAATACACAGATATTTTTTTGAAGGACTTTTCATTAGCGCATCTAAAAAATTTAAAGCCGATTTGTGAATGCCGTAATTTTGGTTGGCAAATTTAGTTATCTGATAAATGCCAATCACAACTTGTGAATACCCTTCTATTTTTTTAAGTAGAGTGTTTGCAGCTTCAAGAGTTGAATTTTGTGGGAGAAAAAAATAGTCGATCTCCATTTGACTTTTTAAATGGTTAAAGCAGGGGGGAGATGATTTAGTTTCAGCAAATTCAAACGTAGGATTTTTGATGAGTTCTAGAGCGTCTTTAATGGATACATCGTGACCAATTTGAATAAAAGCAGTCCGTTTTTGATCGTTTATTGGGAGCGCATTTTTTTGTTTTTTCACCAAAGTGATCGATTCTTTAAATAATCGCTCTTTAAGTTTTAGAGCAGATGGAGAAAAAAGAGGATGTTGATCAAAAGAATAAGTTTGATTGTGAAGCTTAAGTTTTTCCTTGGTCAGAAGTATTTTATAGACATGTTCGTTGATCTCACTTTCTGAAATTTCTCCTGAAGCCACTGCTTTTGCAATTTCATGAATCGCTTTAGCGGGATCTTGCGGCCATACTAAGATGTCATTGCCTGCTTTTAGAGCTAAAACTTCAGCTTGCTTATTTTGTGCATAGTCAGTGATAGCGCTCATATTTAAAGCATCAGTGAAAATCAATCCCTGAAAATTTAAGTTTTTTCTCAGATATTGCTTAATAGTTACTGGACATAGTGAAGTGGGTGAAGAGCTAATGGCTGGCAACTGCAGATGAGCCATCATAATGGATTGTAGACCTTGATCAATGAGCTTTTCAAAAGGTTTCCACTCTAATTCTTCTAAATCAATCGTTGTTTTGCAGATAACGGGCAGAGTAAAATGAGAATCGGTTGCAGTGTCACCATGTCCTGGAAAATGTTTACCGCAAGCAATGACACCATGGTCTTGCAGCCCTTTCATCCAAAGCAGCCCCTTTTGCGAAACATTTGAAACTTCTTCTCCAAACGCTCGATCGTTAATAACTGTATTTTCCGGGTTATTATTGACATCGATTACAGGTCCAAAATTGACGTGAACACCCACTCCTTGACATTGATTGGCTATTTCAGATCCAAGTTCATAAAGAAGTTGATTGTTGATTAGCGCTCCTAAGGTGAGGTTTCTCGGGAAGCGTAAAGCTCCTTTGAGTCTCATGTCGAGTCCCCATTCATTATCTTGGCCGACAAGCAGTGGAATTTTACTTTTTTTTTGGAGAGCTATAAGAGCTTTTTGCTGATTTTCAATGGTTCCTTGCATGCAGACAATAGCGCCGATAGAGTATTGCTCTAAAAGTTTTGTAACGGAGCTCAAGTTAGATTTCGGTCCATCGGTATATAGTGGGACCATCATAAGCTGAGCTATTTTTTCATCTATTGAAAGAGTTTTTAGCTTTTCATCAGCCCAACTTCCACTTTGAAGGGGGTGATATAAAACAAAAAGGGTACAAAGACTTTTAGTCCAAAACGATGGGGAGAGTAATTTGCGAAGGATAATCCAAGCCAACATAGATGACATTTTTAGCTATATTAGGATTTTTGTCAAAATGTGGGTAATTGGAGCTAGCAACATTTAGACGAATTTGATGTCCTTTTGCAAATACCATGCTGGTAGCCCATAGATCAATTTCGACGGTGGCGATTTCTTGCTGATTGTTAAATTGAACGTGTTGAATTCCTTCTGCAATTAAGACACTTTTGCCGTCTGGATAAACATCTGTTAAGGTAAGTGCTAAATCAGTTGTTGGAGCTGTTGAAGAGAGGTAAATTCTAGCTTTGATCTGCCCTGTAACTTCTGTATCATTTTTTAATGTTGAAGTTGTAAAGCTGATCAAATCATCTCTTTGTTCATTTGGAGATTGATCAAAAGGGCCAGATTCTAAGTAAAGGTTTCTTCCACCTAAAGTTGGGATAGGATTATCTGGATGATATTCAAAATGATATGTAGCTATAGAAAATTCAGGTTTGCTTATAGATAGAGATTTTGACTTCGTTAAATAGTGAGCTTGATTATGAGCAGATGGTGGCCAACTTTGCGCTGTTTTCCATCGATTTCCTTTAGATGGAGTCTGATCAAGAGGGCCCATTACAAAATAGTGAACAGCGGCATAGCTAGAGAAATCACTTTTTATATCTTTTAAGTAATAGTCGAACCAATTTTTAATAAGCTCTGATTCTTTAAATTCTAATGATGCTTCTGGAAATTGATATTGACCGAAGTGATCTAAGCTACTACCCCAATGTGTCCATGGACCCATAATGAGTTTTTGTTCACCTTTAGCCCCTTTAGCGCCATTATTTTGCCATGCATTAAAAGAGTCAATAGTCCCTTGAGAAAAAACATCATACCAACCGCCAATGTGTACCGCTGGAGTTTGCACATACTCTGCTTTTTTACTGGCATCAATTTGTTCCCAGTAAGCGCTATATTGAGAATTTTCTAGAATTTTTTCGTAAGCTTTCGGTGCCACTTTAGCAAACCAGCATTCAATTTGATGTTTGCAAAATTTTCCTCCAACATAAGCTGCATGTTGATAAAGAGTTGGAGTTGCAACTTGTATAAATTGACACTTTAGATGTGAGGGTCTAGTTGGAGCGAGTAAAAGTTGGGTGATGCCCATGGCAGAAGCTCCATAGGTTCCGATATTGCCATTGGTGTAGGGGCTTTCTCCAAGCCAAGTAATGGTATCATATCCATCTTGCAACTCTCCCCAAGCATCTGACATGTAAGGTTCGGGATGATTTTGAGAGTGGCTGTGTGATCTGGTGCTTTGTATAGCAACCACATATCCCCAGTTTGCTATTTGCGCATAAAGATCTTTAAACGTTTTGGGGCCAGGAGTACGCAATAAAATACAAGGAAGAGCTTCTTTTGAGGCTGTAGAGGGAGAATATAAATCAGTTGCAAGCTCTACCCCATCTCGCATAGGAATTTGCACAGTAACTTTATTTACTTGTGCATTGGGGTAGATGAAAGCGGAAGTTGTTAATAACGCAAGAAGAAAACTAGTTAGATAGAGCTTTTTGCATATGTTTCGCATAACGTGACTTGATTCTATCGCCTTTATTCGATTTAAAGATGTTATTTTTAACTGCTTTATCTACTAAGGCATAAATGGTATTCAAGTCTTTTGTCAAGAACTCACTGTTTTTTTCTGGTAAATGCTCTTGAAAGCTACGCAATGCAGTGCGAACGCGAGACTTTGCAATTTTGTTTCTTTGCTGTTTTTTAAGATCTTGCTTGGCCCGTTTTTGAGGATTTGGCACTCTCTTAGGCATTTGCTTAGTTTCTTCGGTCATGAGAATCCTAATTCTTAAGTTTTATGTTTAAAATCTGCAAAAGTTTATATCAACTAAGATAATTTGTCAAAACCACTTCTTATAAATTGATTAGAAAACGTTAATTTTTCAGTCATTTAAGGCTGGACAATAAAGTTATTTTTTTGAAATAGAAGGAATGTAGTTGTTTTAGATAAGGGTTATTTGTGAAAAACCATTTGATAAGATCTATTTTTATGACTCTATTTTCTATTATACTAGTCACATTTGCTTCATTTCTGACTTTAGACCTCTATCACTACTATCGGCTCAATCAGATCGTGCCAGTCGAGCATATAGAAACTTCAGTTCAGCAAACGGCAACCAATTGCTTTATGGTGACAATTGACTATCAATATGTTATTTCAGGGAAAACTTATTCTAGGCATCAAGAAATTAAAAAAAAGATGTTAAAAAACATTTGGATTGCCAAACAGTTTGCGCAAGATATGGTAAGTAAAGACCAAAAAGTTTGGTACAATCTAACAGAGCCTCATTTAGGATCTGTTGATAAAGCCTTTCCTGTTAAAAGATTGTTTTATACACTTCTTCTTTTAGGACTTTTTATTTATTTTTCTACGTTAGTTAATTATCTTTTCAAGAGGGTGTAAATGCATATTTGCCAAGCTCGAGCAGCAGATGGAGAGCTTTTAAAGGCAGTGTTTTGCCCCGAAAAAGGGATGAATTTAGTTAGCTTTAAAAAGGGAAATTGTGAGGTAATCGATCCTAATACTTTGCCACTCTTTGAAGAAAGAATGGCTGGACTTGGAGCATTAATAGGCCCTCATTTTCATCATCGCCCTGATAAGGAGCTTTCTTTAAGTGTAGACTCTGATCTGTTTCCGTTTATCGAGACATTGAAATTAAAAAAACAAAAAGAATTTTTCTCTCACGGAATCGCTCGCTATGTTCCTTGGAAATACGAAGGTAGTGAAAATTCCATTAAAGGGGTGCTTAAGGGCAGTGATCTTTATAAGGGTATTCCATTAGCTAAACTAGAAGGACAAGATTTTGAGTTGGAGTTTCAAGCTAAACTTTTAGACAGTGGGCTTTGGATTACTTATTCTGTGAGAGCAGAAAAACCCTCTGTCATTGGATTGCACTATTATTACTACTTACCCGACAATCGAGCAAGTGTGAGTGCACAAGTAGATCAAGATTATCATCATCCCAAGGGATGGAAAAAAATTCCTAAAAAGTGGCTTCGATCAGACAGTCATTTACATTTTCAAGTGACGCCAGAACAAGAAATCGATTTTGGATTCAGACCGTTTCTAGAAGCTAATAAAACTCAGATACAACTTAAAACCAGTTCGTATTTATTGAATTTATCCTACCAAGTGAGTGCTTCTGAAAATTCTTGGCAGTTATATCATCCAAAGCAGGCAACATTTGTTTGTGTAGAACCAGTTACTGCTAAAAATCCAAGAGAGGCCATCTCTACGTCTGCAGAATTAAAAGTTCATCTTCAATTGAAAACTATTTCTAAGAAGTAGCCGGTTCAGTGAAAACAGCTGGTTCTTTTTCTTGTTGGGATTGTTTTTGAACCAGTTCATTAAACATTTTACCCAAGTTTCGTGTTGCATAAATCCAAACAAACAGTACAGCAATTAGTGCAATTGCAACATAAGGGATACAAGCAGCAATAGTTCCTAAGAAAATGAGCAATCCTTGGTACAGTAAAGATCCACCCGACTTGCCAAGTCTTGCTGCAACGACATCAATTGGGGCCTTACCTTTAAATTTAATATCGTGGTCAAGAGGGATAAAAGACATCTCTTTTGTGGCATCAAAAATAGAATACTTTGCAGCTTTGCTTAAGCAATGCTGCATTCCCCCAAAGAAGACCGCAACTGCAAGTGGAGTCATAGCGGCAAAGGTAACGCC
>CAZJSX010000043.1:0-9734 GCA_964548845.1 uncultured bacterium
ATCCCAAAAAGATAATTTTTAGTTTATGGTGGATAGCCCAGGCAAGGGCAATGTTATAATAATGAATAAAAAACTGATTGAGTTTTTCAGATTTTTTTTCCATCCACAACTCTTTTTGCTCCGAGTGAGCAGGGACAAAGCGTCTACAGAGCATAGGTGTTAAACTCAAAGAGATGAAGCAAGATAAGACAATAGCGATAATGATTGTGGCAGCAAACTCATGGAAAAGCTTTCCAATGAGACCTTGCATAAAGAGCATGGGGATGAAAACAGCGCAAAGAGAAAGAGAGGTTGATAATACTGTAAAAGAAATTTGCTTGGATCCAATAAATGAGGCTTCTAACGGGCTTTTGCCTTCATGGACGTGTCTGACGATATTTTCCAAAACGATAATAGCATCATCAACAAGAAAGCCAATCGATAAAGTTAAGGCCATTAAAGATAAAATATCTAAAGAGTAGTTTAAAACATACATCAGCGCCCAAGTTCCAATAACAGTGAGCGGAAGGGTGATAGAAGGGATAATAGTGTTGCGAACTCTCCCAAGGTAAAGATAAATAATCAGTACCACTAAAATTAAAGCTAAAATTAAAGTAAATTCCACATCGTCAACAGATTCTTGAATCCAGGTCGCCTGATTGTATGGGACGACTAATTTCATATTACCTGGAAGTTGCTCTTTATATTGATCCATCATCTGAAAAACATTTTCAACAGTTTGAATGGTGTTGGCATTGTCTTGTCTTAAGATGGCTAAAACACAGCAGTCAGAGACGCCTCCTTCTGTGACAATTTTGAAAAACTGCTTATCGTTTTCGACCCCATTTTTAGCATATCCAATATCTTTGATTTGGATAGGCTGACCATCGCGATAAGCGACAATCAATTCATTATAAGCATCAGCATCAAATAGCTGTGCATTGGATTGCAAGCTGTAGCTTTTTGTTGGTCCATATAGGTTTCCAACAGGCAAATCAGGATTAGATTTATTAATAAAGTCACTAATTTCATTTAACCCAATATTGCGCGAAGCTGCTGCTTGCGGATCAATAAATAAACGGACAGCATGGGGAAAACCATAAGCGTAAACTTGAGCAACCCCATCTAATAAAGAGAGGCGTTGACCTAAAAAGGTGTAGGCCCATTCATAAAGACTGGCAGGTGTTTCAGTTGGAGAGGTTAATACGACATATAAAATAGGAGTTTGTGCAGGATTAATATTTTTATAAGTTGGAAGTGTAGGTAGGTCTGCTGGGAGTTGGTTTTGTGCTTGGTTAATAGCTTGCTGAACTTCTTCCATCGCTTCAACAATATCTTTGTTTAGATCGTATTGAACGATAATTTGAGTGCTTTGAAAGTAGCTTGTCGATGTCATAATTTTAACATCTGTCACGTTGCTCATCAGCTGGCGCTCAAGTGGACCTGCCACAAGATTGGCCATTTTATCGGCGCTGGCACCAGGGTAGTTGACGTTGACTTGGATGGTAGGGAAACTCACATTGGGCAAAGCACTAGTGGGAAGTTTAAAATAAGCAGAGATCCCAAAAAATAGGATGGCGATCATAATCAGCGTTGTCATGACAGGCTTACTAATAAAAGGGCTGGAGATGTTCATGATTTTTTCTCTTCTTTAGTTTTAAAGGCGACTTCACGATTATCGCTTAAGCCTAGTTGACCTTTAGTCACAACCATTTGTCCAGCTTTAAGCCCCTTTGTGATTTGCACCATATTTTCGTATTGCTCACCAAGTTCAACAAGTTGTGTATGAACTTTGTTGTTTTCAACGACCCAAACCACCTCTCCTTGTGCAGTGGGTACAACAGCAGATGGGGGAACTAAAACGGCATTCTCAATGGTATCAATAATTAAGCGAACTCTGACAAATTGCTCGGGCCAAAATCTTTTATCGAGATTGGGTAAAACACCTCTTAGCCCAATCATTCCAGTGTTAGGGTTGATGCTATTGTCGAGCATCTGCAAATAGGCAGAAGTTTTTAATGGAGTGTTTGGGACAAAAATCTGAATCTCTAGATTTTGCTTTTGCTGGTGTTGATAGACTGAATCAAAATATCTCTCAGGAATTGAAAAATCAATGTAAAGGGGGCTAACTTGATTGATGACGAGTAGTTTAGAACCTACATCTGTAATGATATTGCCCACATCAATTAACTTTTTACCTGTTATCCCTTGGATAGGAGAACTTAAGGTACAATATCCCAAGTTAATTTCTGCAGTCTCAATTTCTGCTAAGTTTTCTTCAATCACAGCAGCATAACTATCCATATCTGACACATATTGTTGATAGTCTAATTTAGAGACAAAGTCATCGCTTACAAGTGGGGTATAACGCTCGACTCTATTTTGAGCGTAAGCATAGAGCGCTTCATTTTGCCGCAGTGTGGCAACTGATTTATCTAAAACTGCTTGATAGGGCTTAGGGTCGATTGTAAAAAGCAAATCATGTGCTTTGACTTCTTGCCCTTCAGTAAAATAAATGCCAGTTAGCTCTCCTTGAACCTGTGCTTGAATAGTTACACTATTATAGGCAACAAAGTGACCAAGGGTGTCGATAAATTTAGGAATATTTTTTTGGATAGATGTCGCTACCTCAACAGCTGCTGGAGGAGGAACTGGAATGGGAGTTTTTTTTGAGCAGCTCCAAAAAATTAATCCTATCATTAAGGGTATAAGGAATATAGTTTTAGTTTTCATAAGTGGAATCTCCAAATTGATAGATGCTACTCCAGTCCGATTCTTGACCTTGTGGAGCGATCAAGGATCCGGTGGCGTAGGCTAAATTAGTCAAAGAGACAAAAAGATCTTTTACAGATCTAGTGTATTTAGTGCGGGCATCAGAGAGAGAGGTTTGTGCTTGCATTACATTAATAATGTCGCCTGTTCCCGCTTTATAATTGCTCAATGTCACGTCAAACTCTTCTAGGGCGGCATCTAAAAAAGCCTCTGAGCATTCCACCCTTTCTATGGCGTTGTTGTAATTAGTAAAATAGGTCGTCACTTGTTGTAAAATAAGATCTTGTTGTTTTTTGAGCATGGCTTGCGCTTGCTTAAAGTTTGCTTTGGCCTCTCTAATTTTATTGCGATAGTAAAATCCACTGAAAAATGGAAAGTTGACCTTAAATTCACCGGCTAAGTTGAGATGCTTTTTGTAGAAGTTATTGTAGTCATTATAATTAAGGTTCAAATCTCCGGTGATTTTTGGAAGTGGTTCGAGTCTTGCTTGTGTTAAAGCTGCTTTTTTAGAGGCTACATCAGCTTTACTTCTAATAAGATCAGGTCTGTTTTCTAAAGAGAGATCAATTAAATCACTTAACGAGGCTATATAGCCTCTTCCAGGCAATTCAGAGGGGAAATATTGCGTTGAAAATTCCACGTTGCCAGGCATACCCATATCAGTTGCCAAATTAATAAAAGAGGCGGCAGTGGCATCTTTTTGATCGACAAAATTCACTTGGAATTGGAGATAGTTTGATTTGGCTTGGACGTAGTCAGTGACATTGGCTACCCCAGTCTTTAATTTTTTCTCAGCAGCTTCTAAAACAACCAAAGCATCTTCGACGTCTTGTTTATCGTTGGCAAGGGTTGCCTTTTGATACAAGTTGTCGTAATAATCATTGGTGATGTTTTGAACTATATTTTGAATCTCTTGATTATAAGACCAAGCCATTGCAAATAGAGCTTGCAGGGCACTTTCACTTTTAGCAAAACGGGCTCCAAAATCCCAAAGGGTGTAAGAGACATCTAGGCGTGGTCCCCATGAAGTTAACCATTGAATAATTAAAATATCCGGTGGAAAAGTAAAGCCATCTCTAGTTCTAGTGACGTTACCAGAAATATCTATGGTTGGAAAATAATCGCGTCTGGCTAATCCTAAATTGGCAATCGCTCCTTGAAGTTGTGCCCAACTAATAGATGTATTGGGGTTATTTTGAAGGGCAAAATCAATAGATTGGGCCAGCGAGATGCTTCCTTCAAAAATAGCGGGGTCAATAGTTTCAGGGGCGTTAATCCTAGAGGCCATTTTCTGAGCTTTTTTGGGGGGATTCCATTTTTGTCCCAGAGCGCTTGGCATTGCTTTTGCTGAAGAGAATGAGGCAAAAGGATAGGTGCAAGACGAGACAATAATAAGAAATGATGAAAGTAAGAAAACAAGCTTAAAAAAAGCTGTTTTGTTCCCCTTCAGCTGCATGTGTTTGTTTCCCCTCTACCGACTCATTCAAGTCGCCAATCCAAATTTTACCAAATATTTGGTCTAATAGAGGGGGGCTATTTAATTAGCAACAGTTTTTGACTCTTTATTTTTGCACAATCTTACGCATATCTTGAATCAACTGATGTAAAACTTGAGATCGCTCTTTGCCCTCTTCTGGGTCATTTTGCACCAATTTAGGAAGCTGTTTCTCTTCCCACGGAAGTTTGTGTTTGCAAATTGGGGCATATCCAGAAGGTTGAGAGTGAGTTAAAAGAGATAAAATCTGCTCTTGATTGGCTTTTGAGTTCTTATCGTTATTTTTAGATTGAATAGTTGTGGAAAGACCAAGAACCCCTAATTGAGCAGCGGCAGTGGCCCAATCGACAGCAAAGGTATTTTTATTTTCAATGACTGGAATTTGAAAGCTGTAGTGAACAGGAAGATTTTGAAAACCAAAAGCTTGCTTTAATGTTTGATGGGGCAGGGCAAGATAAAATAGCCCTTGATTGGTTTTTAAATTTCTTTTCCCCCAAAGAGCAACATGGTATTTGTTTGCTATAAGCGCATCAGTACGTTCAATCTTTAAAATCCCTTTCTGGATAGAAAAAGTCACTGGTGTAAACCACCCTTTAACTGTTGTAGACGGTTTTGCTTTTAAAAATTTAAGTAACTTTTTGAGATGCCCTTGCGCGTTTAACTTCAGGTGTTCTACATTTAAAGATCCATTTTCTAAGTTGAGTTGCTCAATAGCCCTTTTATTGAGGGGGAGAATAAAATTTTCTTTGGGGATAGTTAAGCAGAGAGCATTTTTTGAAGGAGTGGCAAAGCTAAATAGAGGGTGGATATGGGCAAGCCAATCAGCTGCAGGTTTTGAGTTTAAATTAAAATGAGCTGTTAAATCGTCGCTAAGAAGTAAATGACCTTGTTCTAAACGAAATTGGCAGCTACTTTGCATGTCCTCACTCTGTACCTTAATATCACAAGGGCCGTTTCCTTTATCTAACTTGGCATTGCAGACTAAATCAAAAGAGCTGCCAAGAAAGCAAGTTAGTGAGGCAAGGCGTGGTTGTACAAGACTCATAGCGTTGTGCAAAAGAGGGGTCGGAAATTTTTTTAATCTACATTGAATAAAGCCATCAATTTTATTGTTAAGGCAATACCTCATAGGGTCTACAGGATTTAAGAGTTCAGCAGACAAATACAAATAACCTTCATCTGAAGTCTCGTTATGACTTTTTGCTGTGAGATCTATTTTGAGATTATGGAAAAGATGGGAACTATTAAAACTAGCACTTAAATCATAAAGTTTCCCTTTATTAGTGATCAGTTGATCTAAAAGCAAAGAGCCCTCAAATTTAATTGGAGTTTCTCGAAACTTGAATGGGATGTTTAAAGTCTCTAATTTAAGATTTAAAGTTCCAGTGTCAGCCAACTTTAAAAGATCACCTTCATCCAAGATCGTTTGTGATAGAATAGCGCAATTATCAGGATTTAATTTCCACTCAATGCGCATGGGGTTTTTGAGATGAAATTGTTCATCAAAGCACAAGGCCCCTTTAGATTTCATTGATGGAGAGCTTAGCTCAAATTCTAACTCTCCTTGGAGTTTGTCTTTAGTTACAAACGTAGAGTGAATATGTCCCGAAAGATGATTTCCAATCATTGCAGTAATGGGCAAACTTTGTGGGGTGATAAATCCAAAAGCATTAGTGGGAAACGATTGAAATTGCGCCTGAATATCATATTGTGAATTCTTAAATCCTATCTCTTGGGTATATGGCGTGGATATGATAGTTGCAGTGATTTGTTTATTAGGGGAGTGAAGTAAAAGTTGGCTACTTTTTTTATTACTCAGTATGTCAAAACCCAATTCGATCATATCGTAATTTTGAGAGTTTTTTCCATCTTGGATTAAAAGTTGGTTTGCGATCAATCGGCCTTTTACATCGGCTTCAAGCAAATTGATTGGCGCTAAATTGAACATTGAAGGCTCGAAATACACGGTTAGCTTTTTCCCAGTTGCACAAACCTCTCCATAGTTGATTTGTGGTTCGAGATATTCAAAAGAGGATTCCTTTAAGATATTGACATTGAATTTTTTGTCTAAAGATCCATGTAAATTAAATGACCAGTTTGAACTATTAAATTGAGCGGTGAGTGGTGAGGGGGCTGATCTAAAAAATGAAGTAGAATCCTGAAGTAACATAGAGCCAGTTACGTTTTTGTCAAAATTATGAAAGGGAAGGTCTTCTGGAATCACAAATTGGGTTGTAATTAAAGTATTGAGTTTGCCCGCCTGATCCATAGTGAAATGGAGATAATTGGCATTAGTATGAAAAGGTTTGTAATTTGAAATAAAAAAATCAAAAGGAGTCGATTGAATTTTTAAATCAATATTCTCTATGGTGCGATGTCCTTTCTTCCAAGTGAATTCTATATTTTTCAACTCTCCAGTAAAGTCAACAGGGTGGAGTACTGTGAATTGAGAGGCTAACGCTAGCTTTGCTAAATTCGGGTTGAGCCGAAATTGTAGGCTTGTGGCATTTTTTAGTTTAAGAAATTTGCTCTCTAAGAGTTCAAAATGCATTGGAGCAATGTTTAATCTTGAAGAGTTAAATTTTATAAATAAATTAGCAGAAGATAATGAGCCTTCTAATTCGGCATCCAAAGTCGTTATAGGTCCTAATAGTTCACTATTGAAGTTCTTATTTTTACTAAAGAAAGTTAGCAGTTGTGTTGGGCAATCTTTAATTTGACCAATAAATCTACCTTTAAGTTGGTTAAGCCCCTGTAAGCTACAATTTTGATCGATTAGTTTTGAAATTTGTCCATCAAGCTGAAAATGAACGGGCCTATTTTGCTCATAGCCCAAACCATTTAGATGCAGCGTAATGCTCTCATTGATGTCAAAAGTATCGATTACCCCTTTGAGGTGTTTTAGCTCAAACCCGGGTGATTGAGAATTCCCAATAAATTTTAAAGGAGCTAATGACAATAAGGCGTTACATGAGAGATTCGTGAAATTAAAGTTTCTTAAATCCAGAGGCAGATTCATTCGATCAATTTGTAATAAAGCTTCTGATGGACTCTCTAGCATCCAGTGATTAGCAATAGCTAGACGGGAAAAAAGATGGTCAATAAAGGGTTGTTTGATTTGGAATCTACAAATGGAGGGTTCATTTAAAGAGAATTGATTCTGTTGCAATGTTCCGCTAAATTGCATAGTGAGTCGATCTGCATCAGCTGAGAAAAAGATTTTAGATTTACCCTTAGCAATATAAAGATCCATACCACAATTCAATGAAGGACCGGTGGCCATTGAAAAGGTGTTTCTAAATTTTGTAGAGTACAAATTTAAAAGATGATCAAGTCCATCAGTTGGGAGATGGGCAACTTCAGCTGTGACTTTTAAATGGCTCTCTGGTGACAAAAATAAAATATCTCGTTCCAGCGGCGTGAAAATAATTTGATGATTAGCATCAAGTCCTCCTAGCTCTATATTGAGATGAATGGACCCTGATAAGTTGTTTTGCGATGTCTCACAAGTGAGATGAGCCATTAGTGATGGAGCGTTTTTAGGAATGGCGCAGTTGAACTGGATATCATTAAAATAGATCGTAGAGTGGTCGGTGGATTGGAGGGTCATTTTAGATTGATCAATATAAAGCTTACCGTGAACGGGTACTTTTAAAATGAAAATAGGGGAGTTTTTACTAAAGGCCTCTTTTTTAGTGAGCATCTGTGCTGGGTCTAAGCTTGCGATAAATCCAGCAGTATTTTTTTTGGGCAATTGGATGTTCCCATCCAAACCGCTGATATAAGTTTCTTTGAGGTCTGTAGGATCAAAGAGTAAATTAATAAGAGAGGCTGTAGTTTCTATTTTGGCAACTTTTAACATGAGTTGCCCACTTGGATCAATAAACTCCACTTGATGAAAGCTCTGAGCTCTAAACCATGAGAGCTTCATTTTTTCAAAATGAATATGCCCTTTTATTTTCTTATTGAGATGCTTTTCTAATAGACCAGTTGAAAGTATTTTGGGTAGTGCCGCAATGATAACTAACCAAAAACAGAGAGCTAAAACAAAGAGTTTTATGAATAAAGCTTTTTTCTCTTTAAGGAAATAATACATGAAATTCTAACCTTCTATAAATGCACTTTTATCAAGCAAAATTTGCTCAACATTAAAAAATGCATTGTAGAGGATTAAATGAAATTTTTAATATAAAAACCTTTGAAGATTTAAATTTTTTAAATTCTTTTTTCTACTTCTCTTTAAGAATCTTTATGTGATGTTGGTAGCCAACTTGGTTTTCTAAAGAAGTAAAAAATGAAAGGGATGATTGATAAAATCACAAAGCTTGAAATTGCAAATATTTCAAATGCCCAAATATTTGTGATCCCTAGTTGAGCTGGCGGTATAAATCCAACAATAATAGCAAAGATCGCAGCTACAGCACCAATTCCAGCTATAATCCACATTCCGGCATTGCCTTCAGAAATGCGGTATTTTCTTACAACATTTGGTTTTTTGTAGCGCAGTTTGATACCTGCTAAAAACATTAAAAAATACATAGCCAAATAAAGCTGAGCGCTGAGTGCAATTAATACCCAGTAAGCAGAGCTTAACGTGTCCATAAATAAAAAGACAACTCCAGCAAATGAAACAACAATAGCTTGGAAAATCATAATGTTTGTCGGAATGCCATGTTTGTTTACTTTTTGAAAGTAAGGTGGAAGGCTTCCGTGGCGGCTAGTAACAAATAGCCCTCTTGCAAGTCCTAAGATCCAAGCATTAAGCTCGCCAATAGCACCTAGTGCAATCAAAAAGGCAATAACAGGGGTTAAACCTGACAGGTTGAACATCCCTAAGATTTTAGCAAAAGCCTCCATGATGCCGGCAACTAAAGAGATATCGCTTCTTGGAAGAACAACAGCAATGGCTAGTGAGCCGAGAACAAATAAGATTAAGCTGAAAAAAGCAGCTAAAAAGATAGCCTTAGGATAATTTTTTCGAGGTTCGACGACATCTTTAGCGTGCACAGCATTCACTTCAAGACCGGCAAATGCTAAAAACATCCCCGTTAAAAATCCGATATTTTTAAATTCAGAAAGCTCTGGTAATACTTTAGGCCAAGTGAATTCAATTTGTAATGGCATCCCTTTGGCCATCCAAATAATGCCCAAGATAATTAAAAAGATCCCCGGGATAATAGCGCCAATGATAACGCATGCTGAGCTAAACCAACCAGAAGTTCGAAGACCAAAAAAGTTTAAAAGAGTAATGGACCAGAAACCGATTAAGATGACAAGCAATGTATAGATTCGATCGGCCAACATATCTTCGATATTAAAAGCATAAGCCAATAAGGTCCCAATAAATGAGAGCATTGCTGGATACCATGGCAAGTTATGCACCCACTGTAACCAGATCGCTAAAAAGCCCCATTTTTCTCCAAAAGCTTCACGCACCCAAATATAAATACCGCCAGCTTTTGGCCATCCTGTTGCCAATTCTGCAGAC
>CAZJSX010000044.1:0-9699 GCA_964548845.1 uncultured bacterium
ATCCATATATTCCATAGCGCTCAGCTAATCTCTTACACCATTCAAAGGGAATATATTCGACAAGTGGCAGACAAACCCTTTTATGATAAACTTGCAGAGGATGATGTGGATCAAAACAAAGAGCAGAAGCATACATTGAAAATAAATCTGAATGATCTTTTTCAACATATTCTATACCCATCACAACCTGAGCATTAAAAATATGAGCCAATAACTGGCCGATATAGGAATTGTCTATCAATTCTAAATTATTTTCTTGCATCGAAGATGCTAAAGCTGCTCGATCTTTAAAATAAAACCGAGCTAGCGACTCAATAGTTGCTTTTGGATAGTGAGGTGCGTTATGGGCCAATGGAACAGCAGCTTCTGGCAGAACGATGATATCTACTTCTTTATCAGCATGCTCTGCTAAATATTCGAAAATTAAAGCCCATTGTTTGATAGGAGAAATGGGATGAGGGAAACCTGGCACTGCATTTTTCTCATAAGGGGTCAGTGCGGTTTGTACCAGCAGCGCCCTAGCCACTTGCTTTTCTGAATTTAAAATTTTTCTTTGATGATATTGTAAATGAAAAAACCCAAATAAATAAGGCAAGAGGGCGATACAAAAAAATGCGACCTTCCATTTTGATTTTGAAAGGCAAAAAATAGCTTTGTAACAAAATAAATTAGTTAGCATCACCCAAAATGAAAGGCCATATACCCCGGCTAAACTTGCATTTTGTAGACTAATTGTTGAAGCACAAAGGGCCATTCCGACAGGATTAAAAGGAAATCCGCAAAAGAAAAACAGCCGAAGCCATTCCATCCAAACCCAAAGAGCTGCAATTAGCCCTATTCTTTGAAGTGAAAGCTGATCAGCTTTCTTCATGAGTAAATTAAGAGCTCCAAATTGCACTCCTTCGACAAGAAGAATTGCTAAATAGACACCTAAAATATAATACCCTTGATATTCATACGAGGTCATCCAAGAAAGGTGAATGGACTCTACCCCCATATACCAGATCATTGAAACTAAGAACCTAATCTTGATTTTTTGAATATCAAAAAGAGCTTTCCAAAAAAGCGCATAACCACAAAAACTAGCTAAAATTGAAAAAAGGGAGCTATAGGCCGGTTGCCCAAAAGCTACTATCAGCAAAGAGCTGACAAAATATAGCGCTGGTATTAATTGACTCTTTTTTTTAAAATTAACCCTTTCTAGATAAAGCATTAAATTAAAAATTCACCTTTATACATGAGTTCATGAAACCTTTCAAAGAGTATCACTTATTACAATTATTAAACCAGTTTGATCCTCAAAAAGGACCTTTGGATTTATCAATTAGCCACTATTTTCGTCAAAACAAAGCTTTAGGCAGCAAAGATAGAAAATTTATTGCTGAAACAGCTTATTCGATGATCCGTTGGATGGGATTAATTGATCATTTTCTATCAACACCAAAAACTTGGGAAAAGAGATTGGAGTTTTTTCAAAAAACAGATCTGACTTTATTAACCCAAGATCCAAATATCCCCTTACATATCCGATCTAGTTGCCCTAAGGTTTTATTTCAAAAACTTGTCGACAGTTATGGTGAGGATAAAGCTTATGAATTTGCAATGCTGTGTAATCAAAGAGCCCCCTTAACCTTGAGAATCAACGAAAGCAAAATCTCTAGAGAAGATTTTATCTCCCAAGAGGAGTGGAAAGATCGTGTCAAGCCTTGTACCTTTTCCCCTCTAGGAGTTCATGTTTTAGAGCATGCTAATCTTTTTCAAACTGACGCTTTTAAAGAGGGGTTATTCGAAGTTCAAGATGAAGCGAGTCAGCTCGTTGCATTTTTAGTTGAAGCAAAACCCAAAGATAAAGTGCTCGATTATTGCGCGGGCTCTGGCGGTAAAACACTCGCTTTTGCCTCAAAAATGCAAGGTAAGGGCTGCGTCTATCTACACGACAAAAGAGCAAGCATTCTAGAGCAAGCCAAGAAAAGGTTGAGACGAGCTGGATTAACTCACTGCCAAATTATTGAACCAAATTCTGAAAAACTAGACCAACTTATTGGAAGGATGGATTGGGTGTTGCTCGATGTTCCTTGCACAGGATCGGGAACTTATAGACGCAATCCTGATTTAAAGTGGAAGTTTAATGATACGATGCTTCAAGAGACTGTCACTGTCCAACGAGAGATTTTTGATCAAGCGATGAAGTACGTAAAACCTAATGGACACATTGTTTATTCAACTTGCAGCCTATTAAAAAATGAAAATGAAGATCAAATAGACTATTTTTTAAAACACTATCCAGTAAAAAGATTAGACTTGGGCTTAGACTCTTCAAAAAACTTTGAACTGATGGATGGCTTTTTTGGAGCTGTTTTAGTTAAGACTTAAGCGACTTTTACTTTTTTATAATTCCACAATTTGTTAATTTGCTTACTTATATTTAGGGACTACGCTATGAAAACATTTTTATTGATCGCTTCAATCATACCAACAATTGCCTATTCGCAATTCAACTTCCCCTCTCCCTCATTAAACTCTAGTATCGCCAGAGCAGATCAAACCATTAAATTGAATCGCATTTTAGTTGAGAATCGCGTTTTAGCATCTGTTAACAGCAATCCCATTACGGTGATTGATGTGATGAAAAAAATGGATGCGGAGTTTTATATGGAGTATCCACATTTGATGGACTCTGATATTGCACGTTATCAATTCTATCGCGGCAAATGGCGCTTTGAGTTTGATCGAATGGTCAATGGAGAGCTTATTTTAGCAGATGCTAAAGCTCGCAATATTGAATTGACAAAAGGTGATGTCCGCCAAGAGATCGAAAAACGTTTTGGTCCGCAAGTGATTCTCAATATCGACAAAATTGGTCTAACATATGACGAAGTCTGGGCTATGGTTGAGCGTGATATTTTTGTTCAACGAATGACTCAAGGCTATCTTTACTTAAAAGGGGTATTCAATGTCACCCCGAGCGATTTACTTCAAGCCTATCAAGACTATTCTTCGAATAATAAAAAACCTGATGTTTGGAATTACTATATGATTTCCTTTTCAGGTGCCAATGCTTTAGAAAATGCTCAGATGTCTAAAGAAATTTTAGCTGAGCTTGCTGAGAAAAGCAAAAACTTTTCGACTATCTCCTTACAATTTAAAGATAAGATGGCTGGTGATGAAAAGAAATTGAGTATCTCCAAACCCTTAGAGCTATCTAGCAGTGAAATTTCAGAGCCCCATTTACGCGCTTTAGCTAAACTAGAGTTAAATCATTTTAGTGATCCTATTCAAGAGATCAGCAGAGTCACTCAACAGCCTGTATACCGAATCTTTTACTTAGCCAATTATAAGCCAAGTGAAAAAATCGAGCTACCTGAAGTCGAAGAGCAACTCTTAATGAAAGTCAAAAATGAAAAATTTGAGCAAGAGTACAATAATTATATTGTTATGCTTCGCGATCGCTATGGATTAACTCAAGATATGCTCAATGACAGTATGCCAGCAGATTTTGAGCCATTCAAACTTAAATAAGTTAAGCTGAAACGTAGAATTTTTTAGCGAGAAAAACAAGGGCTACAAGACCTATGAGCCCTATAATCAGTGCCGTGAAAAATGAGGCATGAAGCTTGACATCGTGAGCGGCATAAAGAGCACATTCTTTCAAAAGAGTCCCATTTTCATCTTTTAAAATCAATTCTGCAACCATCTGCCCTTTGTGAATGGGAAGAGCTGGAACAATCCAACGAATCTCACCTGCTACTTTAGGCTTCTCAGACAGATAATAACTAAGCTCTATATTTTCCTTTAAGGCAACTTTCAAAGGTTTCTTAATCCCCTCTATTTTTTGCTTAAACGGTTGCAATCCTTTTTTTAGATAAATCTCAGTGATTTGTTTTTCTGTAAACGCAGCATCAAATAACTTTCTAGCATCTTGATAGGTCGTATCTCGATGAGGAGATTGCATGAGTACTGCAATTAAATTTCTACCATTGTGAGATGCAATTTCGACTAAAGATCGTTGTGCTTCCGTATGGTTTCCCGTTTTCCCTCCAAGGGCATAAGGGTAGTAATGAATTTGACCAGGTTTAATGAGTTTATCTTCATTGTGCATGAAAGGATCTTTAGTCTGCTTTAGACTAGATCTAGGATATTTTTCTGTACTAAGAATTTTTCTAAAGAGAGGATATTTAAAAGCTTCAGAGGTGATGATGGCCATATCATGGGCGGTTGTTGTATGCTTTGGGAAATGCAACCCATGCGGATTACAAAAATGAGTTGCAGTGCAGCCAATTTCTTCTAAATAATCATTCAAATCGACCATAAATTGAGAAATAGAACCACTGACAAATTTTGCAATGACGTTGGCTGCATCATTTGCAGAAACAAGGATTAAACCATAAAGCAGCTCTTCTAGAGTTAATTGCTCCCCTTTTTTGATTGTCATATGTGTGCCACCAATAATTAACCAATGGGGAGGGTGCTTATAGCTCATCCCTTTTTGCATCTCTGCAGTAATAGAGCCAATGCAACTTTGATCAGCTTCTATTTTAACATCGAGTTGATCCCCAGCCTCTTTAAGAGTATAGAGAATGGTGGCAATTTTTGTAATGGATGCGGGTGGATTGGGTCGATCTGCATTTTTTTGATATAAAACTTTGCGATTATCAGCATTCATCAAAATAGCAATCTCGCTATCTACTTTCAAATCTTCAAAATGAGCGCATAGGGGGATGGAAAGAAATGCTAAGAAACAAAAATAAGTAAATGTAAAAAAATTCATTCTATTTTGTTTGCTTAAACCCATATTCAAATAATTTAATCGTATCTTCGTATTTAGCTTGCCTTTTTGGACACTTGAGCAACACAACGACTAAGGTTCTATTATTTTTTTTTGCTGCAGCAATAAAGGTATGTTTTGCATTGTCCGTATAGCCTGGCTTGCCTGCAATTGCAAAGGGATAATAATATTTACTTTTTTTGAAGATAAGCTTGTTATGATTCATCATCACCCGCTCCCCTCGCTTATTAGTCGCTGGGATCGTATAAGTACATGTTTTTAAAATTTTGCGCAATTCTGGCTCTCTCATGGCCTCGCAGGTAATCAAACCCATATCGTAGGCAGTTGTCATGTGATGTGGGTAGTGAAGCCCGTGGGGGTTCTTGAAAGTGGTGTTTTTGCACCCTATCCCTTTCAAATACTCATTAAGCTCATTTGTAAATGTGCCGACTGACCCGCAGATATGTTTGGCCACAACATTGGTCGCATCATTAGCCGATTCTAAGAGCATCCCATACAGCAAGTCCTTAATACTTATCTGTTCACCTTCATGAATCGAGATATGCGTTCCCCCAATGACCTGCCAATGGGGAGGATATTTGTATTTTTTATCGATACTATACTTTTTTGTGATCGAACCTATTGTATCTAAATCAGCTGTAGCTATCGCATTCATCTTATCTCTAGCTTTTTTCAAGGCATAGAGGGCAGCAGGCAGCTTTGTGATACTCCCTGGGTATAGCTTTTGATGGGCATTTTTTTGAAAAAGGATCGTATTGCTCTCAAGATCAATCAAAATAGCCGCTTGAGACTGAATCTGCAAGTCAACATCTTGAGCAGCGAGCGGTAGGGTAAAAATGACAATAGCCGCCAATAGCGTCCAAAATTTTGACAAGAATTTCACTCTCAGCATGGCAAGCCTTAATAGTTCATTTTCATAGAGTTAAATATTTGTAAAACGAGATGGTTTTCAAAATAATAACTAGATATCAATAACATATGTTTTTTTTTCAATCCAGACCAAACTTAAGCTAGACAGAAAAAAAAATCTCCCATAAAGGAGGGTAAAAAGAGTTAGCAACAGTAAAAGAAGGATCGCCGTCTTTGGACGAGGAGTAAAGGCATGATCAACCCATCACAACTTGAAGAGAATTTTAAAAAGTACACTGAAGACTTAGCTAAATGGGCACCCGATGGGATTGTCAAAATAGACCTTGCTTTTCTGCAATCACTTGACCTTTTGCATTGCAATGACTTAGAAATGGAAGATGCTGAACAAGAGCTTACACAAATGTTCAACATCATTGAATCTCCTGATAAAATCACCCTCTATAATAATGGTTTTGTCATTTGGATTGTTCCTGACCTTGTTGAAAATGTTCCTGTAACATTTGCATTAATAGCCCAACAGCACGGCGAAGCACTACAGCTTGAAATGGTATTGTCAATAGGCGGCCCTTACAATACCCCGCGACTTGTTTTAAAGATTTTACAAAAGCTGCTGCAAGATATTCAAGATAACGATAAAGCTATTAATCGCTTAAAGTAAAAGAGGCTACTTTTTAAGTAGCCCCTTTTTGCTTTTTGTTGGAATTAACTTAGGCTTTATTGATATTTATCTCTACAATAGAGGCCTTTTTTTCTTCTTCTGCAGTTTTTTGCGAGAAAGTAATGATAAGCTGACCATCCTTGCAAACAGCACTAACATCTTCAATGTTAACTCTGTCTGGAAGAGCTAAGCTAAAACTTCGGTTCATCTGACCTTTATGGTGCCAAATCACCTTATTTTCTTTTTCTTCTTTTTCTTCAGTTGTTTTCTTAATTGAGACATTCAAAACGCGTGTTTTTTTATCGACATAGGTTTGAATATCTTCATCTTTAAGACCTGGAACAGCAAGCTCTACGATAAATTTACCCTCTTTCTCATAAATCGAGTAATGATTCGTATTCCAAACATTATTTGAATCTAAAATCCCAAAAAATGGCTTAGGTTCAAACCAGTCTTCTATTACAGGGTGAGAGAAGAATCTATTCATTAGTTGTAGTGACATATAAACCTCCTTAGGGTTTGTTTGTGTTATCTACCCATAAATATACTAAAATTAGCTATTTTTATCAAGCACTCGAGACAATAGACTGCCAGATATAATCTTAAACTACTATATTATAGCCATATAGATTACAACAAATTTAGCGATTAACGATGGTATTTGCTAATAAAATAATCCTTACACCTCTTTGACAATTAAAATAAGGGGTGTTATTTGAAAGAAAAAGCGAGGTTTAATGCGTCATCAACGTCTTAAAAACAACAGCAATAACTTAAATCTAAACCCCAAACACCACATCTCCAAAAAGTCCAAATACCTCTCAAAATCCAAAAGCCTCAGGTGCATCCATGGCTTTTACTTCTTTTCTAAGTCTGGTCATTGACCTAATGAAAGAAATAAATCGAATATCTACTTAAAACCTAAGAAACGAAAAGTTGTTATTAATCAAAATATGTTTTGACATTGCACTCAAACTAAACCCATTCCAATTTGCTTCTCCCATTGATTTCCTCTAAATTGGCCTAAATAACTTTATTAAACCTTAATGGGCATTAGATATAATTTATGATAGAAAGATAAAAATAATCCAAAAAAAAGAAGTTTAAAAATGATCGAAACACAAACTATAAATTCACGTATTCTTGTTGCATTAAGCGAAACAGCACACGAAATTATAAAATTCCCAGAAAAACTCACAAATACTCTTATTAGAAATACTTGCCATGCAAATGGGTCTATGGGGATAGATGGACTAGTTGGAATAATTGGTGTAACTGCCATTGCTAGCATGTCTCTTGTAGAAGGTTTTAACAACTGTAGATCTGCTGTAGTTCTAACGGGACTGCTGTTTGGGTACACAACACTTGCTCTTTTAACTCAACCTTCTGAAAAGGGAAGCGAAAATGATTTAGTTGATAGAAAAGCAATTTTACATACAGCTAAAAAAACATTTATAGCAGGAAATCTTGTACTTATTGGTACCTGTTTGATTCAGGCAATTGTAGATCTCACTTATTCTGCCATTCAAAAATAGTAATAGTATCCCCATCTTTTAGTTTGGGATATATACACTTTCGCCTCAACTTACATTACCAACTATTGAGTAAATAGTTGGTAACAATTTGAGCAATTTGTTGATTTAATGGGACAAAAGCCATTCTTTCGGCACTCTCAGAAAAGTTATATTGAGCTAGCGAATAACTCACCAAATTATCTTCACTAAATTCTGGGTCAAAGTCATATTTGACGCTCGTTGATAATTTCTCAGGACCTAAAAGCACTTTTTGAGTACATCCATCAATAACAGTGACTTCTACGAGCAAGCTCAAGCGCCTTTCATTAGGCGTCATCGCTCGAGTTAATTGCCCATCTGGACCGTACTGGCGATCATAACCTACATCTTCGACTTTTTTATCTAGAATTTTGACTCGAAGCACAAGATCGCCATCATCTGTCCGATATTTAAAACCACCAGCTGAAACAACTGTCTGCGCTAAAATAGAGGTAAGCTCTCCATCTTTATCCCCTTCGACATAAGGGATCGATATTGTGGAGTAGGAGCTCAAGGCATGGTTTTGTGCAAGGGATCTATAGCCGCAACTAGAGAGTGACAAAACAAATATGAAGCTAACTCCAACAAAAGATACTCTACTTAAGAATTTCTTTAGAAACTTGTAGGTCATTCATCTCATTTTCGAGTTGCGCTAAGCGATCTTTACAAAGGCTAGCTGATGGAGATTCCGGAAATTTCTCAAGAGCCGTCACATAATAGATCACAGAAGCTTTAGGTTTATGAGTTCTTTCATAAAACATACCAATATCATAAAGACCTTTGGCGTGAATCTCTCTCATTTGGTCGTAATAATATTTTGCTTTCTCAATTTTTTCATCGCGTGGAAAGTTTTGAGTAAACTTCTTCAAATTGATTACAGCAAGCTCTAAAAGATCGGTGTTGTGAAACTCAGAGTGACTTTGCTCATAATAAGCCTCATTTACAGCTAAATAACTCTCAGGAGTTAGAGGATGCTTTGGAAACTTTTTTATTAAAGTTTGAAAGCACTCTAAAGCTGTCTTATAATCTTGCATTTTTTTAAGCAGTGAGCCTTTCTCATAATAGGCTTGAGCTGCTAAGTCATGATTTGGAACATAGCCAATAATCTCGTCATAGATCTCTAAGGCGTCTTCTTTAGCTGGAAGCCATTTAGGAAATTTGTCAGAATCAAAAAGGTGCTTTTTAGCCCCATCTCTATATTTATTAGCAATCTCTAGTTTATAAGCTAGTGCATCTTCAAAAAACTTCAGTTTGTATTTACTACCCAAGTACTCTGTGAGCATTTTATTAGCCCCATTATATTCTCTAAGATGGTAGTTACAGACGGCTTGAAAATAAAGAGCGTCGTCAAAAACATTAGAATGAGGGAAGTTGTGTCTGATTTCATCAAAGTGATGGAGGGCTGTTTGCCAGCTGTTTTGTTCCATGGCGGTCACCCCTGCATTGAAACTCTCCATATCCATAGAATCAGAAGAAGAAATTATTATCGAAGACTCTTGGGGGAGAGATTCGGCGTAAATGTTAACAGAAGTAAGTGCTAAAAGTGCAGTGAGCGAAAGTAATTTCCATTTCATGAAAATGATTCTCCTTTGAATTGGTTTGTATTTTAGATCTATTTAGATTTTCAATCGACAGGTTTTATAAAAAAATAAAAGAAATGTAAAAAATAGCTTCTTTCAAATTAATTTTTTAATTGAATTGCTGGTGAAATTTGCAAAATCAATCTTTTTAAAGTCTCAGAGAATTCGATCCCCCATTGAGCGTCTATAGAAAGATTCCCAATAGCAGCACCACCATTCACAAACTCAATTTCAACCGGCGTATCTCCAGGA
>CAZJSX010000045.1:0-9678 GCA_964548845.1 uncultured bacterium
AAGTCCCTATTCACGTTTTACCTGTTTGGTATTCGATTCCTCGCTCTTCTAACAATATCTTTGCTTCAATGATCGAGCGCTATTTTAAAACCCCACAAATCTACGAACGCTATTTGTTAGATCTTAGCTTAATTGAACCTGTTATGTCTGGAATTGTTTCAGAATTATTCAGCTCACCTGATTTAGAACTTGAATCACATCATGTCAGACAAAAATACAATTTGAGTAGAGAGCTCTTTGAAGAATATATGCTTCATTTAGAGTTTAACTTTGTATGCTGTTTAAACTATAACCGCAATGGTGATGAATACACAGAAGTCATTAGTCCTTTTCAAGAGTGGTCAGATTATCTCAAATTCAAAAAACACCACGCTCCAAAAGCTATTCCAGCTGCAGAGGCAATTCAAAAGTTCACTGAAAAGAAATTTCAGTTTATTCAAGATATGACCTATCTTTTAGAAGAGATCATTCACCATCCACTATCTTTAAAATCTTCAGCATCTGATCAAGATTTTCTATTTGATGACGAAGTCATTGCGAGGTTAACTTTAGGTTGTGGTGGAAAAATCACATCACCTAATGATCAAATGACATGGCAACTTTACTTTAGCAGGCTCGCTTCAAGACTTGTTCGAGTAGGCCTTGCTGTGCGCAATGAAGAAGTTCTCTCTCCACATCACCACGCTCCACATTGGTTAAATATGGAGATGGAAGATCGCGCTTTATATCTCTATCGCCATCCTAACAACCGCACTTTAAAAATGGGTTTTAGTGAAGCTTTAGACACCGAAAAAAACGTTCGCGAAGTTGAAAAGAGCCTAGAGCGCATTGATAGTGAAGGTTGGTATTATATTGATGATTTCCTTAAAGGAGTGACTTGTGCCATTGGTCAAAATGAGCCAGTAGCACTCGCAAAAGAAGGGCCAAATTGGGTTTACAAACTACCACAATTTAATGATGAAGAACTTCAGTTTATGAAGTATGTGATCATGCAAAGACTTTATGAAGTAGGCATGGTTGATGTGGGCGTATGCAAAGGTCGCGATTGCTTTTCACTCTTAAGTTTTGGCAAAGATACTCTTTGCTAGCTTAAAACTTCATTTTATAGCTTTTTAGAGTATTAGAGAGCAGCATGGCAATGGTCATAGGTCCGACACCACCAGGTACTGGGGTGATGTGGCTTGCAATCAAAGATACTTTTTCAAAATCAACATCCCCAACAATTTTTTGATGATGACGGCTAATGCCAACATCAATCACAACTGCCCCTTTTTTCACCATATAGTCTTTGATAAAACCGGGTGATCCTATGGCTGCAATTAAAATATCGGCAGTGGTTGTGATTTTTTCTAAATGGAGGGTATTTGAGTGAGCAAGAGTTACAGTAGCATTGGCATGCTGATTTTTTTGCACAAGCAGGGCAGCTAGTGGTTTCCCTACAATATTACTTCTGCCAACAACGACGATATGTTTGCCAGAAGTTGAAATCTCCGAGCGGACTAAAAGCTCTTGAATTCCAAGGGGAGTGCAAGGGACAAAATAGGGGCTGTAACCTAGTAAAAGCCTGCCAATGTTAAAAGGGTGGAAACCATCGACATCTTTTTGAGGGGTAATGGCCTCAACTATTGATTGAGGGTGAAGATGCTCTGGAAGGGGCATTTGGACTAAGATACCATCAACATTTGAGTCTAAATTGAGTTTTTCAATGAGTTGAATGAGCTCTTGCTGGCTTGTTTTTTCAGCCAATCTATAGTCTTTTGAGCTCATTCCTATTTTTTCACATGCTTTTTGTTTCCGCTCGACATAGACTTGGGATGCGATATGATTGCCGACTAAAATAAAAGCTAGGCATGGGGGGCGAGGGTCTTTGAGGTGGTGAACTTGATTCTTAAGCTCATGTAAAATGTCGTCAGCGACTTTTTTCCCATTGAGGATCATAAAAGAGGACCTATAAGTTATTAAGTTAATGCTAATCGATCACTTTTTGGCAATCAAGGCAATTTCTTCAAGTTCCCTGATAGATAAATGAGCTATGATAGCAATTCTTTCAAACGATCAAAAACTTGATCGAGACAAACCGTTTTTGCATGAGCGAAATCATTTGAACGCACACTAGTCACAATCCATTTTTCAACAATATTAAGATTTAAAGATTCCAAGAGCTTCATTTGCTGAAAAGTGAGATCTATAGGATTTACTTTTACTTCAATGGCTATAAATTTTTGGTTTGGCAGTTGTACTAAAAAATCAATCTCGACTTTTTCTTTTGATCGAACAAAATAAATTTGTGGTTGCTCTCCTCTATTTGTGAAAAATCTCGAAATCTCGATTAATACTAAATTTTCAAACAAATGACCAAAGTAGGGGCTAAAGAGAATAGGTTCTAACTCGCTCCAACCTTGAAATCTTACTGCCAAACCCACATCTTCAAAATAAATTTTAGGTGTCTTGATTAACCGCTGGTTGAGATTAGTATAATAAGGCAAGACCGGGCGTAAAATTCCATTCTGCTCAAACAATCCAACCCATGCCTGTATTGTTGTTGTGTCCACACCTAGATTTTTAGCAATATCACTAGCACTAAATAATTGCCCTAGTCGACCAGAAATTAACTGCAAAGCTTTACTAAAAGCCGCTCTTTTTTCGATTCCAGCAGCTATTACAATATCTTTTTCGATAAAAGTGGCAATGAAATCATTAAGATACTGAATAGGATTGAGATTGGGTGATGCATATAGCTCCGGCCAACCTCCTTTAATAAAAATGCTATTCAAAGAAAAATCATTTTGAAATGTATCTTTTAGCTCATGAACAGATAAGGTATTTAAATAGTAATAATTTGCTCTGCCCGCTAATGATTCATAAACAGCTCTCTGTAGTAATGTTTGATTTGAACCCGTAATCCAGATGTCAGTGGTTATGGGATGATCAGTTTTTTGATGATTTCTTCTTTCTATATCGACTCTTTTTTTTATTTCAGGGAAAATTTGAGGAGCCATAGTTGCTTCATCAAGAATAAGTTTCCCTGTAAATTGCTCAAAAAAAAGAGCCGGATTCGTTTCAGCTAATGAACGGATTCCCAGATCATCAAAAAGGATTAACTTATAAGCAGGCAAGCTGCTTAAAAGTGAGGTCTTGCCAACTTGCCTAGGTCCTCTTAAGACTTTTATCGGCAGAGTATGTTTCTTGCAAGTTTGAAGAAAAGTTAATAAATCGCGTTTTATCCACATATTGACTATATTAGGATGTCATCCAATATCAGTCAACTTATTCATATATTTTTAACTATTAATAACTTATGCTATAAATGTCGGAGCGGCATAGAGAAAGGCCAGAAAAATTTATAAATGAGCGAATATACTCTATAGCTTTCGAAACATAGGCCTGCGATAGCGATCCATATCGCTGGTCGGAGAAGAATAGTAGCGCAGAGGCAGGCTAAAGAAAAGAAGGGCGTAAAGGGCATCTACTAGGGGGAGCAAAAAGAGGTCTGAGGCAATAAATGCAGCAGATAACTTGATGTGACTGATGAATAGAGCAAAAAACAAAGTATAGAAAAAAGTTGAAAGTAGAGCAAAAACAAAAGTGAGAATGGGGATTGCTAAAAATTTGTCTTCAAAGAAAAAGCGCTTGCAGTAGCTAATGATACAGATGGTGAGTAAATAATTGCTTGTCCAGAAACCAAAAGGGGTTTGCGAAGCTAAGAGCTCTAAAATACATCCTACAAAAAAGGTTTGCCAAAGAAGTTCTAACGTTTTTTTTCGGTATAAAACGAAGATGAGATATGGGGCAAAAAAAGTAAGTTTAGGTAGTGCCGTAATGACAGGGGAGAGCCAAGTTGCGATAAAACAAAACAAAAAGAAAAAAGCTTGAAAAGAGAAGGTCATGAGTCAACAAAAAATTATATCTTACGATAGGATTTTTGCATAAATAATGGCAAGAGATGTCGCATTCATTTTAGGCTTATTCTCTTCAACGAAAGCAGCGATCTCATTAATAGGAACCCAAAAAAGTTGATCATATTCATCATTATAAGGATCGCAGTAAATATCCACTTCAGGTTTTAAAACAACTGACAAGCAGATGTCATAGAGATTTTTCTCTTTGCAGTAGATAATCAATTGCGGTTTGATGGTCTCAATCACATCAGACAAAAGACCCGTTTCCTGTTCAAATTCGCTCACTAAAGCATATTGATAGTTGATCGATGTATTTTCTATAGCAGAGTCATCAATGCCCCCTGATGGGACAAGTTCAATCTGAAGTGGAGAGAAGAGAACTTTATTTGATCGAATGCCAAACAAGACCTTATCTTGATGACGCACCCAGCCGCTAACAGCAAGCGGTTGATGAGCATTCTTATAACCTAAATGATGGCATGCTAAAAACTCTTTAAATGAAACAGGATATGTTGTGATCATTTTGGCATCAAATTTTTTCACACAGATTAGAGTTCCATTAAAGAGGGGTTTGTCTTGACAAGCTCTTTCAAAAACCTCGTCGGCAACTTTTTCATCAATGATAATGTCATGAGGGTTATCTTCAAGCACCACTTGTAGATCAGATTGGATATAGCGAACATTTAACGATTCATGAATAGACATAATCAGGCCATAGTTTTGATAATTTTTTCCAATTTCCGAAGCAGGGAACAGGGTGATAGGTGATTTTTGAAAAGAGTAGAGCGTTGAGTCCAATTTCAATCGAGCTGGCAATGACTTCTAAAGAGTCGTCGATAACCAAAGCATGATCAGATGAAATATTAAGTGTGTTTAAAACATTTTGGAAAAATTCAGAGTTTTTTTGCTCTGATCCAAAACAGTTTGGTGTAAAGACTTGATCAAAATAACTGTCTAGGGAATGACTTTGTAAAATTTGCTCGCTGTATGTCCTTTGATTGGCTGTTGTCAAAACAATTTGATAGCCTTTAGTTTTGGCTAACTTTAAAAAATCCTTAACGCCTCTAAAAAGGGGAGATTTGAAGTAATACTTTTGCAAATAGGCTTCATACTGAACTTTTAAAGAGTGAATCGGGTGGTTTAAAACATATTTTGCTTTTAAATAAGCGATGCTTTTTTCAATCGTTGAAGTTTTTAAAAAAGCAAATTCTTGATCAGAGCCCTTGATTTGATAGTTAGATAAAAAATCATGATAAATATGTTTCAACTTCGGAAGGCTATTGATTAACGTGCCGTCTAAATCTAAAAAAAGATGTGAAACTTTAGTGAGCTTATTTACCATAAAACATCATCATGTCGTATACCGCAGCCTAAAAAGATCTCTGCGGCAGCTTTTTTACCGTTTAACTTTTCTATATGTTTTGGATGCATCCCAAGTCTTTGTATTCCCGGTCTCAAGATGGCGACATTTATCCCTTCTTGAAAAACTTCTCCTGGAAGAATGTGACGTATGGCTTGCAATCCCCTTTTCGCAAAAGTAGCTAATTCCTCTTCTTGGGGCATAACCTCTTTTTTTGCAAGACCGAGTATTTTTTCTGTCTCATTAATCGCTTCAATCATCTGTTTAAGTTCTTTACAATCAATTGCAAAAAAATGATCAGGACCAGGTAGTTTTTGGTGAATGGTGAAGTGTTTTTCAATAGCGCAAGCACCTAAAGCAACAGCTGTGATAGGGGCATAAATCGGGTGCGCGCTATGATCAGATAAGCCAACAGGCACATTAAACTTTTGATGTAGGTAAGGGATGCTCTTTAAATTGAGAGCTTTAACTTCAGCCGGGTATTGTGCAGTGCAATGCAAAAGAATTAAATCTTTGCCTCCATGCTTTTTAAAAGTATCAACAGCACATTCAATATCCTCTAAGTTGCTAGCTCCGGTAGATAGGAAAAGGGGCTTTTGGGATAAAGCTGCTTTTTTAAGTAAATGAACGTGCCCAATTTCATAAGAGGCAATTTTGTGTTTTTGGACATAAGTATCTATTTTTTCAAAATCTTCTTCTGAGAAAAATGAGCACATGATTTCAATACCTAAGTATTTGGCATAAGCTGCAAATTGTGCAAAAAGATCCGGACTAAGAGCACATTTAGCAAAAACCTCATTGATATTTTGTTTAAGATATCCAGCAGATCCAGCATTGGCAACATAGACTGTTTGTGATTGATACATTTGAAATTTAACAGCATCAGCTCCTGCCTCGTAAGCTGCTTCAATTAACCTTTTGCCCATGTAGAGTTGATCTTGCTTATCACCAATACAAAAGTTGGAGCCGGCTTCAGCAATGACAAATGTTTGTCTTTTTTCTACTTTTGACAGATTGAATTTTAAAGCAGGATATTCTTGATTATTTCTAAAGACAGTGACTTTATTTTCGAGGTTAAAACCACATTTTATAAAGGCCTTTTGTGCTCCAATGTTTTCTTCTTTAATAAAGGCGATGAGATGATGAAATTGTTGTTCAAAGGCAAATGAGGCTGCTTTTTTTATAGCATATGAACCTATTTGTCTATTTTGAAACTTTGGATCTAAGTAGATCGAGATTTGGCAGCATTTTTCTTTAAACCAAGACTCAAAATAAACCACTCCCACATTTTGATTTTCAAAGATAATGAAAAATGGGGGGAGAGATGAAATAGAGTGGTATTTTTGCAAGTAACTGTTGCAAAAGCTATCAAAAGATTTTAGTGCTTGATCAAACGAATGATGACGTATTTTGTCGTTATTTCTCCAACTGTGAATAAGCTGAAGGTTTTCGTGTGTGCCAACAATAGGGTCTAGAAAGATTTCCATATTTCATTTTTAAGGTTAGAGCATTCAAGGAAGTTACTTTAAGCTTATCTGAACTAGATGCCATAAAAAGAGATAAGTTTAAAGCAAATAGATGAACTAAGTCTTGAACTGAAAATTGAAGAATATTCAAATTTAATCATTTGTCAAATACCATTTTTATGGTATGCAGCTCTTTTGTGTTAAAATAACAAATTATAATGATGATTGACCGAAATATTCTTGTTCGAATTTTAATATTTCCGATTCATAAAAATTATTTATTAAGTCTGTTAATGATATTGCTGGCTATGTTCACTGTGAGTGAAACTAGGTTATCAGCAACCTCTTACACATGGGATACAACAGCAGCTCCAAATGGTGGTAATTGGTCTACTGCTGCAAATTGGATTCCATCGTCAGATTTTCCTAAAACAACCGACACAGCAAGTATTACTAAAAATACAAGTGCAGCGACAGCTTTTAATGTGACTATGGGTTCACAAGCAATTCAAGATTTAAATTTATCGTTTTCTAGTACGGGAGCGCAAACTTTAAATTTAAATTCAGGATCTTTAGCAGTTGATGCTTCAGGTATTTTTACTGTTACCCTAGGCACTGCAACAAGCGCAGCAATTGTCACAGATACTGCTATTACTCAGTCTAATATGACATTTGATATTGCCACAAGCGCCTCTTTAACGACAGGAAACATTTCTGGAAGTGGCAATCTGACTAAACAAAGTGCAGGCGATCTTATTTACAGCATTGCAACGGATTATACCGGATCAACAACAATATCTGCAGGAGCATTAGTTTTAAGTACGAGTAGCTCCAGCGTGAGTGGTAGTTCATCAATCATTATGAATGGTGGAAATTTAACTCTTTCTACAGGTGTTGGTACAAAAACAATCCTTGCTTTGAGTGGCAATTCTCTTTCGTCGACTATCGCTTTGAATGATAACACGTTAATTGTAAGTCAAGATTCCAATACAACTTTTCCAGGTCAAATTACTGGCAGCGGCTCTTTGACAAAATCGGGTAGTGGGACACTTAGTTTAAGCGGTACAAATACATACAGTGGAACGACCACAACTAGTGGATCAGCTGGTGGAATAACAATGGTATCAGCCACTGGCCTGCCCCAGTTCACTCCATTAGTAATAGGTACAGGAACCACTTTAACAGTGCTTTCGTCAGCTACTGCTCCACAGTTTGGGACATTGTCCGGTGCTGGTACCCTTAATATAAACAATGTAAGTGTGACTAGTCGTCCAGATACAAGTACAACATTTTCGGGATTAATTACAGGTACTGGTGATTTTACTGTTATCAATGCTTCTGGTGTTTTGACTCTTAGCGGAGCAAATAGTTATGTAGGTACTTCAAGGGTTGCTGCATTCTTAGCTGGTGGAATTACCTTGCTTGGCAGCGGGACGCTAGGTGCTGACACGAACCCTTTAGTAGCAGAAGCCGGTTTGATAACTTTAACAGCAGGAATTGGAGATCGATCTATTGGATCTATCTCGGCACCTAGTAGCTTTGGTTGTACGATTCAATTAAATGATAATACATTAATTGTTAACCAGACAACCAACACCTCATTTGCAGGAAGCTTCCAAGGAACTGGTGGTCTGACAAAACGGGGCGATGCTACGCTAACTTTGAATGGTAACAGTGGCTACACTGGAACAACAAGATTAGAAGGCTCTGCTGGAGGAATTACATTGGCCCCCAATGGTCAATTGGGAAGTGGCCCTCTAATTATGAATGCAGGAACGACTTTAACTCTTACCGCAGCAAGTGCCGATAAGCTAATTGGAACACTAAGCGGAGATGGAACGATTGCTGTAAATAACAATCAATTATCTATAAATCAAACATCAGATACTACTTTTTTAGGATTAATTACTGGAACCTCTGGAAGAATTATAAAAAATGGAGCTAATAGCCTTACATTAACTGCTGGCAATACTTACACAGGATCAACAACGATTAACACAGGAAGTATCATTTTAAGTGGTAGTAGTTCCGCACTGGGCAGTGGAGCAGCTGTTGCATTGAATGGGGGTAATTTAACAGTATTAACAGATGCTGGTAGTAAATCTATCGGCTCATTAAGTGGCAATTCAAATTCATCAACCCTGGCTTTAAATAATAATCTGCTTACAGTAACGCAAACTGCTGATGCCACATATCAAGGAGCGCTTACAGGATCAAATGGTCTCACTAAATTAGGTGGCTCCAATTTAACTTTAAGTGGCACTCCATCTTATTTAGGAACAACCACAATAACTGCAGGAACTTTAACATTTACTGGAAGTACCGCAAGCTTGCCTGGAACTATGAGTAACAATTCGGCTGTTGTTTTTAACCAATCGGCCGACAGCACCTTTGGTCAAGTGATTTCAGGAACAGGAACAGTGACAAAGCAAGGAGCTGGCAATCTGACATTACCAGCCGATAATAGCTATTCGGGTAGCACGACCATTTCTGCTGGAACTTTGACATTAACAGGAAATATAGCAAGTTTAGGTAATGGTATTACTGACAATGCAGCATTGGTGCTTAATCAATCAGCAGATCGTACTTTTGCTCAAGTGATTTCAGGGTCAGGAACTGTAACAAAGCAAGATGCTAATAACCTTACGTTAACAGCTGGCAATAGTTACACTGGAGCCACTACAGTTAATGCGGGAACTATTATTTTAAGTGGTGTAAGTTCTGCATTAGGTAATGGATCAGCAGTTGCACTCAATGGGGGCAACTTAACATTATTAACAGATGCTGGTACCAAATCTATTGGAACATTAAGTGGTAACTCTGGTTCATCAACAATAGCTTTAAATAATAACGTACTTTCGGTGACGCAAAGTGCTGATGCCACGTATCAAGGAGCAGCTACAGGATCAGGTGGCATCACTAAATTAGGGGGCTCGAATTTAACATTAAGTGG
>CAZJSX010000046.1:0-9633 GCA_964548845.1 uncultured bacterium
CCTGAGCAAGTTGATGATGTTATCGATGTCATGAGAACTTATCGCGCTAAATGGGAATCTATTACAGATCGCCCGATTGGCGAAAATGACTTTGTCGATATCAATATCGAGAATGTAGAAACTAAAGCTAAGATAGTAGATCATAAAAGAGTTCAGGTTTGCAAAGGCAAACTAAGCTCTTGGTTAATTAAACTATTGACTGGCATGAACAAAGGCGAATCTCAAGAAGCGACAAGTCAGTGGGATAAGAGTATGCCACAAGCAGACAAAAAAGACTTCGTCCCAACTTTATGCAAAGTGACTGTTTTAGACATCTTTAAAGGAGACCTTCCTCCAGTTGATGAAGATTTTGCAAAAGCCATGGGGACACAGTCGGTTGCTGACTTAAGAACACAAGTTCTTTTACGCCTAACTCGCAATGCAGAAGATGCTATTGAAAATAAGCAAAAACATGAACTTGATGAAAAACTAGAAAAACTAGTCGACTTCAACCTCCCTAAGAGTCTGATTGAAGCGGAGAAGAAGACTAAAATTCAAATGAAAGAGTATGAACTTAAGCAAGCTGGCGTTTCTGATAAGGATATTGCTAAGCAAAAATCGCAGATTGAACAAGAAGGGATCGAAAATGCTATTAAATCCCTCAAGCTTTTCTTCATTTTACAAAAAATAGCTAATGATCACGGCATTATAGTCTCTGAGCAAGAGCTCCGAGAAGTAATGGCAGAGAGAATTTCGCAGTTGAATTTACCTGCAGAATATACATCTAGCCCACAATTTAAAAATCATATCATTCAAGAAATTAGGATGAATTGCTTTGTGGATCTTCTTACGGACAAAGTCAAAAACTTCGTTTTAAAAAAAGCGATTTACAATTAGTTGACTTTAAAGTAGAAAAATCTAGAAAAAAATTCGGTTAAGCACAATAGTGAAAAAAAAAGCTAACCAAAGGTAAAACAATGTCAATGTCACTAACTCCTTATGTAATTGAAGATACAGGCCGCGGCGAACGTTCAATGGATATTTATTCGCGTCTTTTAAAAGACCGAATTATCTTTATTGGAACGGGAATCGATGACCAAGTTGCAAACGTCGTTGTCGCACAACTTCTTTTCTTACGTATGGAAGATCCAAAAAAAGAGATCAGCATCTTTATCAACTCTCCAGGTGGATACATCACATCCGGACTTGCTATATATGACACCATTAAATTTCTAGGCTGCGATGTTAAAACTTACTGCATCGGGCAAGCTTCTTCTTTTGCTGCAGTTCTTTTAGCTGCAGGCACAAAGGGAAAACGTTTTGCTCTTCCAAATAGCAGAATTATGATTCATCAGCCAGAAGGCAGTGTCATTGGAACAGCCATCGACATTAGACTGCAAGCCAAAGAGATTGCCGTTCTTAAAAAAAGATTAGCTGAAATTTTAGCTGAAGCCACAGGCAAAGACATTGAAACTGTTATGGAGAATTGGGATCGCGATTACTATATGAGCGCTGAAGAAGCTGTCTCTTATGGAATTGTAGACCAAGTCATTGCCAAGCAACCTGAACATGAAGAGGCCGTAGCACGCGTATGACAAAAAAATCATTCTCAAACCAAGATGCGACACTTTGTTCATTTTGTGGAAGGACAGAAGATCTAGTTGAAAAATTGATTTCTGGTCCTAACGTATTTATTTGTGACAAATGCGTCCGTCTTTGCATGGGAATTATTGAAAAAAAGACAGTCCAGCATGAAATCAAAGTTTTAAAGCCAAAAGAAATTGCAGCTAAACTTGATGAATATGTCATTGGCCAAGAAGAAGCCAAAAAGACAATTGCCGTTGCCGTTTACAATCATTATAAAAGGGTCCTCTCTGCTGGCAAGGGGGCCGATGTCGAATATGGCAAGTCAAACGTGATGATTCTAGGACCTACAGGCTCTGGAAAAACATTAATTGCTAAGACTTTAGCTCATATTTTAGATGTCCCTTTCACAATTGCTGATGCTACAACTTTAACAGAAGCAGGTTATGTTGGAGAAGACGTCGAAAATATTATCTTAAGACTTTTACAAGCTGCAGATTATGATGTTGCCAGAACAGAACAAGGGATCATCTATATCGATGAGATCGATAAAATTGGTCGCACCACTTCTAATGTTTCTATTACAAGAGATGTTTCTGGAGAAGGGGTACAACAAGCTCTTTTAAAAATTGTTGAAGGAACGATTGCAAACGTCCCTCCTAAAGGTGGGCGTAAACACCCTAACCAAGAATATATCAAAGTGAATACTGAGAATATCTTGTTTATTGTCGGTGGTGCCTTTGTTGGCCTTGATAAAATTATTGCTAAGCGTTTGGGCAAAAGCACTATCGGCTTTAGCCATGGTAAAAAAGAGATGGATTTGCAAAACAAAGACTTCCTATTATCAGAAACAGAGCCACAAGATTTGATTCAATTTGGTCTTATTCCTGAATTTGTCGGTCGCTTTAACTGTATTGTAAACTCTAACACCCTCAAGAAAGAAGACTTAGTCACTATTTTGACAGAGCCTAAAAATGCTCTGATTAAACAATATAAAAGTATGTTTGCTCAAGAAAATGTGGCCTTAGAATTTTCTGATGAAGCGCTCGTTGCTATTGCTGATCAAGCTATTAAAGCAGATACAGGAGCTAGAGCTCTTCGAATGATCTTAGAAAATTTGCTCAGAGACTTGATGTTCGAGATTCCATCAGAGACTAAAGTTAAATCTGTTCTGATTGAAAAAGAGACGATCACTGAAGGGAAAAGTCCTGTGATTAAAAGATCTGATGAACAGAAAATTGCCTAATTAAACTATAAGACTTGGATAAGTCTTATAGTTAATGAGATTAAATGTGTTCTTAAAATCTAGCATTGACTGTTTGATGCAGCAATCAATTTTTCGAGCTCAGATATTTTTTCTATCAATTTCCCTATGCTCAGATTCTCATATATAGATTTTTTAGAAATCTGAAGAAAGTCTTCAGAAACTATCGGAATTAATTGGACCAAATAATTGCCTTGATTATCTTTTCTCTCAATAACAGAGGGACTCCATCCTCTATATTGCCAGTCTATAATGCGATTGAGTCTATCTAGGCTCTTTAAATTGGAGCTTCCTAAAACTACAAAGGTATTTGATTTTTCTGTGGGCATTAAAACCATATCATTTTCTTTTAAACTATCTTGTAAGTGCTGTACTGTTTGTACGCCACAAGACCCATAATTAGTTTTAATAGAAGATAAATTAATAGATGGAATGTCAGTTAAATTAATGCTCACAATAACCTCTTTACATAAACTTATTTATGTTTTTATTATATAACTGTTAAATTAATAAATAATTAAGAACAACAAAACATTTAATCATAGCCCAAAAGACTTGTCTTTTTTAAAGTTTAATTTTGACACTTAACATCTATAATAAAGCTATTAGCGCCTCTGTGGTAAGTTATTATTTTAATTTGAAGAGAGAGTTTAATTATCAGCATATTTTACTGATTTATTAGTGAGGGGGCGAACCTATAATTAAAAGATCTGATGAGCAAAAGATGGCTTAAGCTATAAAACTCGGATAAGTCCTAAAGTTAATAAACAGCTTTTTTCTTCAATTTTCCAAAGCCTCTCTAAAGCATCTGGCAAGCTCAGCATGACTTGATCTTCAGCTGTAAGCCCAAAGCCTAACTGTGCATTTTTTTGCGCGCTAGCCTCTCCTGCAAGCTCAATAATCTTAACTTCCAACTCATATAGACCTGGATGTGATGGAGCTTCGATATGAAATGGGATCGAGTAGTTGGCAAAGCTGACATACATTTTTTTGGATGCATCTAAGCTCATCAATCTCTCTAACCATTTTCCAGTGATTTTTTGCTCAGAGAATGCTAAAAATTTAGGACCAATACCTTTATAACCGATAACTATCTGTCTTAAAGTCGCTTGATTGCTTCGAGGCTGAAGACTTAAGTTAAATGAACCCAAGAGATTTGAATTTGGTGAAACAATTACCTGTTTGGTTTTATTGTCGAACTTTAAATCTGAAATAGTCGTATTTTTGAAAGTGATTTTATTGGGAAGATCTGTGGGCTTTAAACAGCTATCAAAAACAAAATGATTTTCTAAGGTTATTGTGACCATTTAACCAGCTCTCATTATCTGATTATTTATGATGCTTTGAGTTTAATACGATAAGTAGTTCTAGACAAGGTCAATTATCGATCTAATGTAACCATCAAATAGGCAACTAAAACTCCAAACTCAGTCTCAAATTTACCCCTTGGGTGAAAATATGACTAAACATCGTGGCATTATAGCCTAGAGAAAACAACATATTGTCACACTCTTTAACTACAAACTCAGCTGCTAACGCGAGTTGATTTGTTATTCTATGATACCCATAAACAGTAAAATTGCTAGCGCACGGGATATTAAACCCTGGCATATTAGAATTATAATTGGAGTTATTGAGTGGGATGTTAGCTAGATATCCAATATAAATATTAGGGGCAAAACAAACTGTTTGCGTTTGAAACTCTTGCGTGACTTTAAAGCCCAAATTGGGTTGTAAGAATAAGGTATATTTGTGTCCAACCGATAAGTTTAAATCTCCCCCATCTTCTTCCACAAATCTATTTTGGAAAAAATTCATACAATAGAACTGCATTTCTGGCTCGATGTAGAATGGAGCATTTGAGAAATAGGGATCAGGTATTTCTAATTTTGCTGAAAAATCTATCCCACATAAAAAATTATAACTTTCAAAAGAGCTCTTTGAGGTTTCATTAACACCTGTAAACTCAATATTGCGGCGAACGCTATATAAGTCGACATCTCCTTGTACAATCAAGCTTAAACAAAAAGGCTTAAACCATAAGCTGAAAGAGGGTGCAAAATAAATGGTATTCGATCTTGCAGTCCCTCGGTCATTATTCCACTTGAGATCCGAATGTGTATAACCCAATCCTAAATCTAGCAATACTCCAGATGGCAATGGGAGTAAAAATCCAAAAGCTGCCCCATAAGTATAATTATGAAAGCCATATTGGTTTTGCACCCCTTTTTGGTTATAATAAAAACCAATCGGTTGCATCCAATAACTCCATGGCTCTTTTTTCACATACCTATTTTGATCATTGTCATGGCAATCACAAAAATATTTTCTATTTTTTTGGTTCATCACCTGAGCCATGTGCACATTATTTTGAAGTTCTAATAGAGGAAGCGAGCTATATAAAGCCGGACATAATTGAACCAAAGCGTCAGAGAATGCTTGAAGAGTAGGCAGAGCTAAAAGAATATTTTGTAATGCAACTAAAGCTTCATCACCTGATGAAGTGCAAAACAAGTAATTATAAGTAAGCTTTGGATTGCCTGTTAGTAAATTGACGAAAGGATTAATAATAACAGTTCCTGTCTCGACCACAATATAAATGCTGTTACCTACTTTTAACAATGAAAAATCCAAAGGATCTGATTCTACTATTCCCAAAAAATTATCGGTAATACTGCCTGCTGTTAAAATTAGAAACTGCGTCCCTTTAACATAAGAACCAGGATTCGGCAAAAGATGAACATATCCATCTAAATCTGCAGTACCTGTTATTGCAAGTTTATCCGCTGTCCCATTTGGATCAATTTCAATTTCTAAGATAGCTGCTGGATCTGCGACTGTGTAATCGCCCGTGATAGTTAAGGTCCCAATAGAATTGCCAGGAGCCACTGTCCCTAAATTGCGAAGATTATTCAAAGTCCCAGTCCCACTAAGTCTTGTCCCAGCGTTCATGGTAGTTTCACCATTTAGTGTTCCGTTAACTACAAGCCCTCCTGCATTGATTGTCGTATCACCTAAAAAACCAGTTGAAGCACCAGTTAAAGTTAAAGTTGCGGCGCCTTCTTTAACTATATTTGCACTAGAAGTTCCTGTAACTACTCCTGCAAAAGTAGCACCAGTTGTTTGAGTTACTGTCAAAGTATTATTATTTAAGTTAATAGTTCCGCCTGTTCCACTCAATGAGCCCACTGCCCTAGAGCCTAAATCAGTCAAAAAAATAATACCTCCATTATTGTTGACAGTAAGAGGAGCCCCTGTCCCTATAGTTCCGCTTCCTGATAAAACAATAAAGCCATCTGTAATAACAGTTCCACCAGTATACGTATTGTTACCAGTTATAAATAAAGGTGATGATCCATTTTTCTCAATAATCCCTCCTATTCCTGAAATGGTTCCATTTATGGTAAATGTATTACCCCCCGAGCCGTCAGCACCACTCAGACTAATAAACATTGTATTGCCATCCTCTACTAGATTAGCACTGATGCCACAGGCTCCTGAAAAATTATTACCCTCAAATGAAAGCCCTCCACCGTTAGCAAATGTGAAATTTCCTCCAGATAAGTGAAATTGCCTACCAGGACCGGATGCATTTTGAAATAGTAGAAATGAGATTGAATTATTATTAACTGATAAGTCGTAATCACCACTAAATAATACCGAGATTTCAGCTCTGTCTGCTAATGAAGGGACGCCTGGAGGGTCCCAATTATTAGGATCACCCCAACTGCCGCCACCTGAAGGAACCCAAAAATAGTCAACTCCATGTAGTATGGAAAAACTAAGAAATACACAAATTCCTTTAAAAAAGTAATCCCTTAACTTTTTTAAATTATGAAATCTAAATCTCTTAGTGAGAATTTTATAAAAGTTAAATTTTTCTATTATCTTTTTTTGACACATAGAAATTTTTTATAGAGAAAAAAGTGTTTCAAATCAACTTGGAAACTTTAAGAATAAATTTAATAATACAGGTCTATTATTTTTTTTGAGAGACTATTTCTTGATTCAATATTTTAGTTGCGCTATGGCTGAATTTATCTAGCGCACCTGTAACATAATATTGACTGTGAATGGATTGATCTGACTCTGCTGTTAAATCATGTCTTTTCAAATACTGAGCAACTTGCTCTGCTAAGCAAGTGCTAGAGTCTACAATTTCAATGGGCTTATCCATTTCCTCTAAAAGCTCATCTATGACAAGTGAGTAATGTGTGCAACCGACTATTAAAGTATCAATATCAGCATTTTTGAGTGGGGCTAAATACTGCTTAATTAAAAGATGAACTAGCTTTTGCTCTAAGAATTTTTCTTCAATAGCCGACGCCAAGAGCGGACAAGCAATCGAGAGAACTTCACAAAAGGGCAACTTTTCTCTAAGTAGCTTTTCATATAAGTTAGACCTTACTGTTGCATCAGTTGCTAGTATAGCAATCTTTCCACTTTTAGTCTTTAGGCAAGCTTCTTTAACTGTTGGCGTCACCGCATCAAAAACAGGGATACTGAAACAATGGTGTAAGTTTTCATAGCTATAAGCCATAGCTGTGTTACAGGCGATGACCAGCGCTTTAAGAGGTTTTGTGATTAAAAAATTAAAGTTTTCAGCACAAAGTCGATTTAAATCAGAAGCTGACTTATTTCCATAAGGAAGATTTAAGGTATCTGCTAGATAGCAAATAGACTCATTTGGGAGAATCTCTAGCAATTTTTTAACAACTGCTAATCCCCCTACTCCAGAATCAAAAAATCCTAAAGCAAGCGATGAGTTAGTCATTTATTTAACGCGCAATTTTTGACCCACTACAATCAAGTCAGCTGAAATGTTATTCAGATCTTTGATCTTATCAATAGTGGTATCATTTTCTTTGGCAATTTTGGCAAGCGTATCGGCAGGCTTTACGATGTAATAGGTGCCATTGACTTCTATTGTATTGTCTGCATGCTTCATTAAGACTTCAAGTGATGTTCTTAAATGATCAATATACCTTTTTTGGTCTGTGACTTGCTTTTCATTACTGTCAATTTTAGACTTAAATTGGGCCAATGAATCTAAAACCTCACTAGTGTGCTCTTTAAGTTTGACCATGTCTCTTTTTAACGTTTGCTCGAGCATTTCTAACTTTTCAATTCTTTTGTCATAAAGAGCAAATGAATTTTCAATTAAACTTTGATCAGCTTTACCAATGCGCGACAAGTCTTGGCGTACCTGATTTAATGAGGCAGTTTGAGAATCTGCTTTACTTTCAACAATTTGCAGTTCTACTTCATATTTATTGAGCTGATATTTGAGCTCTTCAACTTGAGATCTCATCTCTCTTACAGATAAATCCATTTGGATTTCTTGAGCTCTCATTCCTCTGGTTGAAAAACATCCCGGTAACAGAGCTAAAGAAGAAAGAGTTAAAAAAAGAGCGGGATACTTATAATATTTATTTTTCATTAGTTTTTCTTAAAGAGTTTAAATTCTACACGTCTATTTTTTTCCCATGCAAGTGGGTTATTTCCTTCATCGAGTGGCTTTTCTTTACCATAAGAGACAGTAAATAGACGATTTAAGTCTACACCCTTTTCAATTAAAAGATTTCTTACTCTAAGACCTCTTCTTGATCCTAATGACATATTATAAAGAGCTGTTCCTCTAGCATCACAATGCCCTTCAACGTAGACAAAATAATCAGGGTTCTTCTTTAAAAACTTAGCGATCGATGCAATAGTTTGTTCATCATCAGCTCCTTTAAGGCGATCTTGGTCTGTATCAAAATGAATATTCTTGAAAACAGCAAGTTCTTTTCCTTCAGGGCTGTGAAAGCCATCGATTGCAGGTAAAAAACTACCTAATTCCCCTGGAACTTCTTTAGACAAAGGGAAAATAGTCCTGCCATCGTCACTGTCATCATACAATGCAATATAAGCCGTATCTTCTGGTCCGACAAATTCATAAGAGGAATGAATGAGCCTAGAATCCTGAGCTCCCCCCACTAATGACTTCATACCGCGACTGAAGTGTCTAAATGCTGTTTTAGTATTATCTTTGGCAGATGCAGACGTACGACTAGCACATCCTGTTGCCAAAAACAAACAACACATACTGACTATTACTAATGTAGAATGTTTTAAATATCTCATCGAGAGGGACCCTTTACAACTTTTTTAACTACGATATTCAATATCATAGGCTTGATTTTTTTACTATCTTCTTTTGCATTTTACTTTAACACAAAGAAGTTTAAGATCATTTATCTTTCTTCACCCAAACAGGGAAACGTTTAACACCAGCGGTTGGTTTAATCCGTACCACATCAGGCTGATTTAAATTTACCAAGTATAGTTCACACGTATCATTCCCAACTGAATTAAATACTAAATGCAAACTATTAAATGCCCATTGAGGATTTTCTTTATTTCCAGGTCCAAAAGTTAGCTGACTTTCTTCCTTGGCAATAAAATCATAGATCCATACTTGTCGCACGCCATTGCTTCGTGCGATATAGGCAATCTTAGTCCCATCTGGTGACCACGAAGGCTTAGTGTTTTCAACATTCTTTTTCGTCAAAAGTACAGGATGAATATCTGAAGCAGAAGAGCTCAGATCGGGTATTTTCATCATATAAATTCTAGGCGAACCATCTTTGTCAGAAACAAAAGCTATCCTTTTACCATCAGGACTAAATGTTGGGGAGGATTGCACCCCTTTTCGAAAAGAAGACACTTGACGCGGCTTTCCAATCGACCCAACTCCGGGTCTAAACTCTTGAACAAAGACTTCTGGATAACCAGGCGCGTCATTGATAAAAGCGACCATATCC
>CAZJSX010000047.1:0-9494 GCA_964548845.1 uncultured bacterium
GATAAAAGCCATGATTTAAAACAAAGCGCCACGCTCCGATAATTGTTCCATCTTCTTTTTTTTCAACAACAGAGGTCAAATTTCGTTTGGGGACAATGACTAAGCTTTTCTCTTCTGCTTCATAGATAATCTCTTCTACTTCATGATCATGTGATTCATAAACTTTTAAAGGACTTTCAATGGTATTTAAATAAGGGATGATGGCTTCTAAAATTTCTTTAGGAAGAGCAAACATCATTTGAACATGAGCAATATGGATTTTTATTTTTGCCGGCAGACCTTTACTTATTTGAAATTGCACTTGATAGGGGTTGTGGTCTTCTTGAAGTAGGAATAACCATTTTGCTAAATCAGACCAAAAGGAGAGTTCAAATCGAAAAGCTTCAGAAGGACGCCCTTGCTGCCATAGCTCGAGCTCTTTTTTGGGAAGATTGGAGAATTTTAAAGAGGTTTCTTCAGTCTCTTTCAATTGCCGCTCAACATAACCTTTGATAATCTTTGTTGTAGGTTCGTCTAATCCTTTAATTGAAAAAATCGTCTCTTTTTGATGTTTGAGCTCATAGCTTGCCTCTTCTTTAGTTAAAATGGAGCGATCATAGCCATAGTGTCTAGCAAAAAGATGGCAGATTTGTTTCCAAAAAGAGTGTTTATAGCGCACGTGTAGCGGTCTGCCGTAGTCATCAAAGATTTTAAGCAATGCTGCTGCGATATGCTCACAGGCAGGGGCTAATTCGACTTGGCAGGAGCAAAAGCAGTCTTGAACATGATTTTGCTCATCTAATTGGATAAAAGGCCAGGCGGGATCATTAGTTGCTTGGTCAAGGACCTGAACATGGTAGGTAGATCTAGAAAAAATGATCTCTTTGATCCTTTTTTCGTCTAAGTAGCTCTTAGCCTTTTGTAGATATGGGGCAATTAGATCGTGTGTGTACATTTCCCTAAAAAACGAGATCCTCTATTTGGTGGGAAACATAGCAAATTAAGAATTTAGAAGATATAAATTACGCTTACTTCGATCCAATAGCGGCGCCGCCAGAGGCACTTGGTGCACTAGGGGCTGCTTGTGAAGCTCCACTACGCGATGCCATAACAGCATCAACAATGGTATCTGCTAAATATTCCATTGCAGCAGAAGATTGGGCCTTTCTCTCTAAATCTTTATCTTGCTCAGCATCTTTTTGAGCAGCCTCAGATTGAGTGTTGATCAGCTCTGAAAGGATTGCTCCAAGCTGAGCCATAATTTGCATCTTAAGGATTTCTCTTGCGCGTGAAGACGACGCAGATCCAGCACTTGGGTTAACTGGGTTATTTGAAATTGAATTAATGCTACTTGTCATAAAAATCCTCCGACTTATAGAACAATTATAGCACAAAAAACATTATTTGTCAAGTTTATAACCCAAATCAAACAGTGCTTAACTCTTTAAAAGACAACTACATAGTCTCTTTGGGGCTATGGTAGGTGTATCCTAAATCAGAAGCGACGTTGCTATTTGTGACAAAGCCTTTGCAAACATTCAAACCATCCATAAGCCCAGAATCATGTAGCATCGCTTGTTTATAGCCGTGCTTGGCAAGTGAGAGGGCATAAGGGGTGACAGCGTTCATTAAAGCCTTAGTGGCTGTTTTAGCGCATGCTCCAGGCATGTTGGTGACGCAATAGTGAATCACGCCATCTTGAACATAGACAGGGTCTTTATGGCTAGTTGGGCGAGAGGTTTCAAAACATCCCCCTTGGTCAATGGCCACATCGACAACCACAGATCCTGGCTGCATTTTTTTGATCATCTCTTTGGTGACAACTTTAGGAGCCAATTTGCCAGGAATTAAAACAGATCCAACAACTAGATCGGCATGTTCTAGACATTTTTGAATGGTCATTTCAGTAGAATAAAGGGTTTTGAGCTTAAAATCAAAGATGTTGTCGATGGTGCGCAGACGATCTAAATTAGTGTCTAAAATAGAGACATCAGCTCCTAGTCCCATGGCCATGCGAGCGGCGTTAAGTCCTACAGCACCGGCTCCAATGACTACTACATTAGCAGGAGCAACTCCTGGAACACCACCTAAAAGAACCCCTTTACCACCATGACTTAATTGCAGATATAAAGCACCTGCTTGAATGGCAATGCGCCCTGCAATTTCACTCATCGGAATTAAAATGGGCAGCTGCATTTGTTTATTAGTGACCGTTTCCCAAGCAATGGCAATCACTTTATTTTTAATTAAAGCTTTAGTGAGCTCTGGCTCTGGGCTTAAATGAAGAAAGCAAAATAAAATAAGCCCTTCTCTCATATGGGCAAATTCTTGTTCTTGTGGCTCTTTAACTTTGATCACCATTTCTGCAGACCAAGCCTCAGCAGCGCTCTTTACAATTTGAGCGCCCATGTGCACATACTGCTCATCAGTAAAACCAATCGCTTTCCCTGCGTTTGTTTCGACTAAAACTTTGTGTCCAGCTTTAGTGAGTAAATGGATTAGCTCTGGATCAGCTCCGACGCGATATTCATGGTTTTTAATTTCTTTAGGTATACCGATAAGCATAAGGTGTGTCTTTTGTTCAGTCCGTTAATAGAATTCAAGGGGCAGCTAGCTAAAATTTTTAATTAGCTAAAACAGCGCTTGCTTCTTCAGATGTTTGATTTTCAAATTCTAACGGAATGACTTTAGTGACCCCTTTTTCTTGCATCGAGATACCAAGTAATCGATCTGCCATTGCCATCGTCCGTTTATTGTGCGTTATAATAATAAATTGATGATTTTTGACAAATTGTTTTAGAACTTTAGTGAAACGCTCGACGTTGGTGTCATCAAGTGGAGCGTCAATCTCATCGAGGATACAAAAAGGAATGGATTGAGTTTCAAAAAGAGCGAATAATAAGGCAAGTGCTGTTAAGCATTTTTCTCCGCCTGATAATTGCTGAATCGATCTCATTTTTTTGCCAGGAGGTTGAGCGATAATCTCAATACCTGCCTCTAAGACATCTTCATCATGGTTGAGTTGTAAATCGGCAACACCACCATTAAATAAAAGAGCGTAATTAGCTTTGAAATGAGTGCGGATATTTTCAAAAGTTTCAGAGAAAATTTTTCTGCTGGTTTCATCAAGCTCTTTGATAATATCAATGAGCTGAGTTTGTGAAAGATTTAAATCTTCAATTTGCGATTGTAAGAACTCAAAGCGCTCTTTTTGCTCTTCGCAATCTGAAACTGCTTTTAAGTTAATCTCAGTATAATTTTCTAATCCTTTGCGAAGATTTCTTGTCTCTCTTTCTACTTTAGAAACAGAAAAACCTGCCTCTATTGCAAAGTCGATTAAATCTCTCTCTTCCATCTGATATTTTTCTTGGATCTCAGTGAAATATAAATTATTTTCAGCAATCGCTTGTGAGCGTAAGTTAGCAAGCTCGGCATCATTTTTTTGAAGTTCTTCAAGATCTTGTCTTAATTGAATTAAAGCCTCTTCTAAACTTTTTTGCTCTTGCTCTAATTTTTCTAAAGCGTCTTCAAAAGAGTGGTAGTGCTCTTGGGCAAGTTTAAGCGTTTCGAGATGTTCTTGCTCTTTTTCAATAAAAGTTGGAGTTAAGCTCTCTAATTCGAGATGTGCTAGATGAGTTTTTTCAATTTTTGAATTCATCTCTTCGATTTGCTCTTCAAAGTCTTTACTCTTCGATTCAAAAACTTTGACATGCTCTCTTAAAGTTTGAGTCTCTTTTTCTAGCTTTTTTTGTTTGTCTTCTAAAGATTGCTTTAATGAGCGGTTTTGAGTCAGTAGAGCAAAATTCTTTTCGAACTGATTTTCGATTTTATTAAAGTTCGTTTCTAGTTCGAGCCTTTTAGCTTTTGCATTTTGGTGTTGATCGACAAGCTCTTGATGGCGGCTCTTTAATTGACTGATGTTTTGAACAAACTTCTCTTTTTTCTCTAAGAACTCTTTGCAGGCCTCTTCTAATGCTGTGACATCTTCTAAGTTTTTCTTAAGCGAGTATTGGATTTCTGCTTTTTTATAGTCGAGTTTTTGTCTATTTTTCTCATCATTTACAATTTCAGTGCGAAGTTTTTCAGCAGCGAGCTCTTTTTGAGATAGCTCTTGATTTAGCGCGCTAGATTGTTCTTCAAAAACTAGCAGTTCTTTGTAAGACTCTCTTAACTCTTTTTCTCTTAAGAAAAGGTTGTGTTTGTCTTGAGAAAGACTGTGCAGGACATTTTTCTCATCGACAAAATAAAGCTTAGAGATCAAAGAGTGCATTTTTAAATCATCTAAACTCTCTTTTTCCTGAATCTCTTTTAAAAAGTGATCAGCAACGACGTTGTTTTGGGCAATGACTTGATTTTCTGCAACAGTGTTTGTTTGAATCTCTTCTAAACATAAAAGAGAAAAGCCTTGTAAATTTTTCTCTTGAGCCGTTTGTAGTAAAAGCTCTAAATCCCCTTTATTTTTAACAACGAGAGTTTGCAGGTATGGGGATAAAATAGTGGAGATGCAGTGTTCATAGCCAAGCTTTGGAATAATCCACTCTGTTAACGGAGTGATTTTTTCAAAAAGGGGATGTGTGGCATTTTTAGCAAAACCTAATAGAGTTTTTGCGCAGCGATCATAGCCATCATGCTCGTCTTTGAGCTTTTGCAATAAATCTACTTTAGTTTTTTTCTTTGTCAGTTCATGAACAATATTTTTTAGCTTTTCTTTTTGCTCTTTGATCTCTTTTAAGAGAACTTCATTTCTTTTGCAGTTTTCGGCAAGTCTTTGATCGATTTGTTCTTTATCTTGAGTAAGATTTGAAAGATCATTTTCTAATTGGCTAATCAAGCTATTTTTATCTTGCAATTTTTGATCGCTCACTTGATTTTGTTTAGAAAAACTCTCAAAGCTATTTTGACTGTTTTCAATTTGGTTCCACGTATTCTTTAACTCAAAATGGAAGGTGTTTTCTTCCCGAATAGCCTCCATTAACCCTTTTTGTCCCTCTTTGCGGGCCAAACTCTCTTGGTTAACAGTAGCTTCTAGTTCACCAGTCATTTTTAGCGTGTTTTCAAGTTCGATCACTAAAGAAGAGATATCTGCTTGATAAGTCTCTAATTTTCTTAAATTTTCACTGTAGACTTTTTGCTCTTGAAGATGCTTATGATGAAATTGTTGTAGCCCTTCTTTTAAAGCTTGCGATTGCTCTAAAAGCTCACTTTGCTTTTTAACATGGTTTTTATATTCAAAAGAATAAAGCTCTTTAGTCTTTTTAGCTTCAAAAAATTCTTCATAAGCAGTTTTGGCTGAGACGGACTTGACATAGTGCTTGTCTTTAGCAGCTTTCAACTTAGCATCGACATTTAAAAGATCTACTTTAATCTTCTTAGAGGCTTCGAGTTTTTCTTGTAATTGTAAATCGTATTGTTTGTGTTTTTGGTCGTTATTTTTCCATTTTGCAACTAATAGATCGCGCTCTAACTTTGTCAGTAGCTCTTTTTGCTCTTTGTAGATTTTAGCTTCTTCGGCTTGTTTTTTTAGAGTCTCAATTTGTTTATTCACTTCATTTTGAATATCGAGAACTCTTTTTAAGTTTGCCTCGACTTGCTCGAGCTTTCGCAGTGACTCTTTGCGCTTTTCTTTAAAGTGCATGATTTTAGCAGCTTCTTCAAAAATAGCTCTTCGCTCTAAGGGGGTAGATACAATGAGCTCATCAATTTTCCCCTGCTCAAAAATATAGAAGGCATTTTTCCCAAGTCCTGCTTCCCATAAAATCTTATGGATATCTTTTAGACGGACAGAGTTACGATTGATATAATATTCAGACTCACCGTTGCGATATAGCTTTCTAGTGATGCAAAGCTCTTGAAAGTCAACAGAGATAGCGGCATCAATTTTAGTGAAGGTTAAAGAGATCTGAGCAAAATTTAAGGGGCTTCTTTTTTCTGTTCCTGAAAAAATCACATCAGTCATTTTATCGCTGCGCAGCGATTTTGCTGTAGGACCACCTAAGACCCAGCGGAATGCATCGACGACATTGGATTTACCGCAACCATTTGGACCAACGATTGCAGTGATGGGTTGGTCAAAGGTAATAGTTGTTTTGTCGGCAAAAGACTTGAAGCCAAAAATCTCAATTTTTTCTAAATGCATCGATCCTCTTGCACATTTAATTTAATCTTCATGCCTATGCCATGTTTCGAGGCTATAAAACAAGAAAAATTTAATTAAACTATAGTTTGCTTATAATTAAAATAAGGCTCTTATTTTATTCAAATCGATCATTTTGTTTAATTTAAATCGTAAAAAATATGGCAAGAAATTCTAGTAAATTCAAATTTTAATTTCTTGAAATGAGATAACTACTCAGACTAAAAAATTTATCTTTAAGCCAAGTAGATGAAGGGCTTGCCTCTTGGCCGTTTAATTGCCAATAAGCTGGGAAAATGTCATAGCTAGCAGAGGTGAGCAAGCTACCTAACATAGAGATATTGAGCATTAACTGCCCTTCCCAGGTTTTGCCGAATTGAGTTTGAGACATCAAAATAGGGGCGCAAGAGATGATGAAGTGAGAGCTGTGAAAAAAGAGGGATTTGGGGGATCTTTGCCCTTTGAACCATTGAACTGAAGCAATGCAAAAATCAATTGTTTGTTTGGTAATAAAAATAGCCTTAGTAGCTCCAATTAAAGGACTTGAGTTAATAGTGGTGGCCTTGTCTTTAAGCCAATCAGAGTAATAACCAAAACTATAGGGGGCGCAATGGGCGTAATCTAAGTGATCGAGCTCATCAAAAAATAGTGAACCAGAAGGAGCTGGTATTAGATAATCAGTGGCAATTTGACTTGTTTTGTTATGCAAAAGAGCGCAAGTCGGGGCAATGGCAGCCGCTAATTTGCGTGCCGTGTCTTTAATAAGTGACCCTTTAAAATAAAGATTATAAGGGATGTAAAGTTGAGCTACTGGGTTTACGCCCATATGGGTACCTTCAAGTTTCCGACCATTGTTCATTTATTATAGGTTTAAAGTATTAATTAAAGATTAAGATTGATAATAAACAATTTTTTAAGGGTTTTTTTAAGTTTTTAGCCTTTTTAGGGTTGAAAGTTTGCCTTTTTTAAGTAAAATACTTTCTTTATTAAAGTAACCCCCCTTTAGAGAAAATAATGTTAGATATTAAACTTATTCGAGAGTTTCCCAATCAAGTTGAGCAAAAGCTTAAAACCAAAGACGATGGCATCTCCCTATCTCGCCTTCTTCAATTAGATGAAGAGATCCGCAAAATCAAGACCTTAGTTGAAGGGTTAAAAAATGATCGCAATACCCTTTCAAAAGAAATAGGTGAAAAAAAACGGAAAAACGAAAATGCCGATGAGCAAATTGAAAGAGTCAATACAGTTGGCGAGCAGATTAAGCATTTAGATGAAAAACTAGCAGGACTAGAAGAGAGCTTTTTAGATCAACTAGCAAGGCTTCCTAATATCCCAATGGATGGGATCAAAGTGGCAATGAGTCCTAAAGAAAACGTCTGTATTAAAGAGCATGGTCAAGCCACTCAATTTCCTTTCCCTTTTAAAAATCATTTGGAAATTAACGACTATTTAGGTCTTTTTGACTTTGAAAGGGGGGCTAAAATATCAGGTGCGGGATGGCCCGTATACTCAGGACTCGGAGCTCGATTAGAATGGGGTTTAATTAACATGATGCTCGATTACCATCTTCAAAAAGGGTTTAAGCAGTGGATGGTACCATTACTTGTTCGCCCTGAGATGATGTATGCATCAGGTCAATTTCCAAAATTCAAGGATCAGGCTTACGAGCTTCAAGATAAGCAATTTGACATGTGTTTAATTCCAACTGCAGAAGTGGCTTTAAATGCACTTCACTATGATGAAGTTTTTTCTGATGACGAGCTACCGCTTAAATATGTGGCATATACTCCATGCTTTAGAAGAGAAGCTGGAGCTGCAGGTAAAAATGAAAGGGGATTGATTCGCACCCATCAATTTAACAAAGTCGAGATGTTTGCCTTTTGCACTCCGGAGCAAAGTGAGGAAATCTTTAATGAATTTGTCTCTAGTGCAGAAGCTATTTTAGAAATGTTAGAGCTTCCTTATAAAAGAATGCTGCTCGTTACTGGAGACATGTCTTTTGCTGCAGCAAAAACCATTGATATTGAAGTTTACTTGCCAGGCCAAGAGAGCTATAAAGAGGTATCATCTATTTCAAATTGCACAGACTTTCAATCTAGACGCTCCAAAGTGCGCTATAAAGAAAGCTCTGGCAAGCCACAACTGGTTCACACTTTAAATGGGTCAGGATTGGCAACATCTCGTGTGATGGTGGCGCTACTTGAAAATCATCAACAAGAAGATGGTTCAGTTAAGATCCCGCAGGCATTGCAAAAATATGTCGGTGGGATGACCGTTTTAGAGCCTCCTAATCAAGATGAGTCTTAATTGAGATTAGATTTAAAAATCCAGTTTGTGCTATAGCTTAAAATTTAATGAACCTATTAGTTAAATCAATTGGGCTAAAAGCTATGTCAAATTTATTCTCATTTTTAGAAAACTCCATCACCTATTTTCATGCGGTACAAGAAGCTAAGCGCTATCTTTTAGAACATGGTTTTACAGAGCTATTTGAAGATCAGAATTTTAATCTCAAAGCAAATGGTAAATATTTCGTCATTCGAGATTTATCATCAGTCATTGCTTTTGTCATGCCTGCTAAAAAAGCAATAAACCAAGCCATTATCTTATTGAGTCATACTGACAGCCCAACCTTTCGGATCAAACCACAAGGGGAGTTTCAGCATGAAAATATGCTCTTTTGGAATTTAGAGGTTTATGGATCTCCCATTTATGCCTCGTGGCTCAATCGTGATTTAAAAGTAGCGGGAAGGGTTTATTATGAAAAAGATCAAAAAATAAAATCAAAGATTGTGGAATTTGACGATCACCCGGTGATGATTACAGGATTACCCATTCACATCGATCGAACCATGAATAGTGAAGGGTTAAAAATATGTGCTCAAGATCAACTCAGTGCGCTTGTGACATTGAGTGAAAAATCGTATGCCAAGAAAAGTTATTTAGAAACTCTCATTGAAGATAAAGTGGGCAGTAAAAATATTTTAAATCACGAACTTTTTCTGCACCCGATTGATGGCCCGCGCTTTTTAGGTTTAGATAAAGATTTATTTTCATCTCCTCGAATTGACAATTTACTCAGCGCCCATGCAGCTCTTGTAGCTATTGCAAAAGAGAGTAAAGAGTCGCCATCTGATCGTTTAAATATGATTTATTTAGCAGGTCACGAAGAGATTGGCTCTAAAACTTATACAGGTGCAGATTCGCGCTTTTTTAAAAATATTCTTGAGAGGATTTTTGGTCACTACGAGCTATCTATTGAAGAAAAGCAAAAATGTATCGCTAAATCAGCAGCATTTTCAATCGATGGCGCCCATGCTTTAGATCCAAAAAGCAAAGAGCGCTTTGAGCCTCGCCATACCCCTCTTTTAGGGCACGGGGT
>CAZJSX010000048.1:0-9481 GCA_964548845.1 uncultured bacterium
GCACAATCGCGCAAGATTAATAAATTCAATAAATGGGTCCAAAAGATCAACGATTGGGAATCCCAATTTCAAAAGCTATCTGATTCCGAAATCCGTCAAAAGACACAAGAATTTAAAAATCGCTATAAAAATGGCGAAACTCTAGATGATCTTCTTCCAGAAGCTTATGCCGTTATCAAAAATGTCTGCCGTAGACTTTTAGGGACTGATGTTCACGTTTCGGGTTACACCCAAAAATGGGATATGATCCCTTACGATGTTCAGTTAATCGGCGCTATTGCTCTTCATAATGGATGTGTTGCAGAAATGCAAACCGGTGAAGGGAAAACCCTGACAGCTGTTCTGCCTCTTTATCTAAACTCATTAACTAGTGAGCCAGTACACTTAGTCACTGTTAACGATTATTTAGTGAAGCGCGACTGCGAATGGGTAGGCTCGATTTTAAGATGGCTAGGCATTACTTGTGGAGCACTAACTAACGATTTACCAACTGAAAAGCGTAAGCAAGTTTATCAATGTGACGTCGTCTATGGAACAGCTTCTGAATTTGGATTCGACTATTTAAGAGACAACTCTATGTCGATGACGAAGTCTGAGCAAGTTCAAAGAGGCTACTACTACGCTATTGTCGATGAAATTGACTCTATTTTAATCGATGAAGCTAGAACACCACTTATTATTTCAGGTCCTGTTGCTCAAAGCCAACAGCTCTATCACGAACTCAAAGATAGCGTTTCACAAATTGTCAAAGTACAACGCGACTTGTGTAACCGTTTAGCAACTGAGGCTAAAAAACTCATTGAGCAAAGTGGTTATGAAATTCGATCAGATGAAGAGCAAAAAAAACCAACAAAAGCGAATGAAACTTTAATTTCTCAAGCTTTAGAGAAATTGTGGATTGTAAGCAAAGGGACACCTCACAACAAGGTTCTCAAGCGCATTCTTGAAGATCCCGATCTTCGCGAAAAACTTGACGCTTTAGATACTTATTACTATCACGATCAAAATAAAGAGACTAAACACAAGTTACTCTCTGAGCTATTTGTAATTGTCGATGAAAGAGCCAGCGAATACGAATTGACCGATAAAGGGATTACTTTTTGGTCTGAATATGCCAATCAAGGTTCATTCGATGATTTTACGATGCTCGATTTAGGCCCTCTCTATGCTGAAATCGAACAGAACAATCTTTTGACTCCAGAGCAAAAAATCCAAAGAAAAATTGAACTTCAAGAAATGGACGCTAAACGCAAAGAGCGCTCTCACAACTTGCGACAACTTTTAAGAGCTCATCTTTTAATGGAAAAAGATGTCGATTACATTGTTCAAGATGATGCCATTGTCATCATTGATGAAAATACAGGTCGCCCACAACCAGGAAGACGCTTTTCTGATGGATTACATCAAGCTATCGAGGCTAAAGAAGATGTGGAGATCCAAAAAGAGACACAAACTTACGCCACAATCACCCTGCAAAATTATTTCAGACTGTACAAAAAACTTGCTGGTATGACTGGTACAGCGATGACTGAGGCTGGAGAATTTAAAGAGATTTATAAACTCGATGTCTTAGAAATTCCAACTCATGTTCCATGTGTTCGCAAAGATTCTCATGATGAAATCTACATGACCGAAAGAGAAAAATATAACGCTATTTTAAATGAAATCAAATCGGTGCATGAAAAAGGAAGACCTATTCTAATCGGAACAGAGTCTGTAGAGATTTCAGAAAAGCTTTCTCGTATCCTAAAAGTAAATAAACTTCCTCATACTGTTTTGAATGCTAGATATCACGAAAAAGAGGCCGAGATTATCGCCTTTGCTGGTAAAACAGCAGCCATCACCATTGCAACTAACATGGCAGGACGAGGAACTGATATTAAGCTAGAACCACAAGTTGTCAAAGCCGGTGGACTACATGTTATTGGAACTTGTCGCCATCAATCTAGACGTGTGGATCGCCAGTTAAGAGGACGTTGCGCTCGTCAAGGCGATCCTGGAACATCTAAGTTTTATGTTTCCTTTGAAGATCAACTGATGCGCCGCTTTGCCTCTCCAAAATTAAACGCGATGATTAAAAGATTTAGACCTCCTGAAGGAGAAGCTATCTCTGCATCAATTTTAAATAGATCTATTGAAACGGCTCAAAAAAGAATTGAGCAACGCAATTACATGATTCGCAAACACACGCTTGAATATGATGATGTCATCAATATGCAAAGACGTGAGATCTATCGCTTTAGAAACGAAATTTTAAGCTCGACTGATGCGACAAAAGAGATCCGCTTTTTACTCTCAGATCGAATCGCTGCTCAAGTTGAAATGTTTTTCAACCAAAAGTCATCTGGTGGCTTAAGAAATATTCAAGGGTTGATCAATTGGCTCTTGGAACATTTCCCAATCCATTTTGAAATCGAAGAATTACAAGCGTTAGGTTCAAGTCAAGCCGGATTAGAAAAATATTTAATTGATAAAATTGAGTTTGCCCTAACTGAAAAGTTAAATTTACTCGATCAAAAAACTCAAAAACTTTTTGCAAATGAATCGACTTCATCATCACATATTCTCAATCAAGCTTTGCAAAACTTAATGATTCAAACGCTCGATCGCTTCTGGCAAGAGCACCTTTTAACGGTTGATCATTTGCGCTCTGAAGTCTCTTTAAAAGGGGTTGTAGGACAAAAAGATCCTCTAGTCGAATTTAAAGAAGAGTCATTTAGAACTTTTGAAAAGATGATTCGCGCTTTAGATTTAAATATCTTAACCGGTGCTTTTAAACTAGACATCATCTCCCCTTATTCTAAACATGTCTCACTAGAAGAGATGCTCGCTCAACTTAACTTTCAAACTCAGCAATCGTTCTTGCCTGATTTAGAAGGGACTGGTGAGCAAGAAGAGGAGCTTGCTCCTATTCAAGGGCAGACCATTACAAGTGAACCACAAACCAAGCGCAATGAACCTTGCCCTTGCGGAAGTGGAAAAAAACACAAGAAATGTTGTGGATAGATTTTAGCTAAAGATCTTAGAGATTTTCTTTATTTTCTTTAGCTTTGCCAACAAGTGATTTCCAACCAAATAGTAAAAGTGGGGCAGCTCCTAGCATATAGAGATACCAGTGTTTACTTTTGAAAGTGAAAGTCACACACCCGTTGCTCGAAAAAAGCAAAAGAGTTAATCCAATTAACAAGAAAATCGATCCCGGCAATAGCATCAAAAGTGAAGCCAAAGGGTTTTCGACATCTTCTTGATCTTTTAGTGTGCTCTCAACTTTACTCTCAGCTAGCTTTTCTTCTTTGTGAAAGTAACTTTGATATGGGGGCTGAAAAGAGTTTTCAATATTTTTTGGGGCAAAGGCTGGCTCTTTTAGTGATTCTGTTTCACGAGCAGCTGGCAGCTCGGCAGGCTGTTGGCTCAAGTTCACGCCACAATATGGACATTGGATTTCATAAACGTGTACATAGCCATCACAACTCCAACAAAGCTTTTTATGAGTTTTAGTAGTCATAAAGTCCCCTTTTTGTTTTCTCTTATGAACAATTGGATTAAAAGTTGCAAAAGCTTTTTACTGAAATAAAAAAATCAGTCTACAGCATGTATAAAAAAAAGTAATAGATCAAAATTTTGATCTATTAACTATAAAAACAATTTTTCTCATAATCAATTAAAAATAAGTATATTAACAGATTACCCATCTTTTAAATAACCGATATCTGAATTTGAGGGATTTGAACTTTTTATTTTTGCCCATCTTTTGCTATAATGGTCGCAACTTAAGGCATTAGAGTTGCCAATTCAAACCAAAATCTTTATAGATAAAAAAAGTACAACGATTAAAGGGATTTACTGAATGCAAAAATTTGATCTGATCGTGTTAGGGGGCGGCCCTGGTGGCTATGTCGCTGCAATTAAGGGAGCGCAACTTGGGGCAAAAGTTGCATTAATTGAAGCACAAGATATGGGTGGTACTTGTTTGAATAGAGGTTGTATCCCCTCTAAAACTCTTTTAGCCAATGCGCAACTCGCTCACAAAATTCGGCATGCTAGTGAATATGGGATTGAAGTGCCCCCTTTTAAAATTCATTTCGATAAAATGGCTGAGCGCAAAGACAAAGTCATTGAAAAAATCAGATCTAGTTTAACTAAACTCATTGAAGCCAATCAGATTACCATTTTTAGAGGCTTTGGAAAGTTTACTGATACAAATACAATCAAAGTCATGGGACAAGATAATGAGGTGCTGGCTGCCCCTAAAATCATTATTGCAACAGGATCAGAACCTAGAGACATCCCAGCATTCCCATTTGATCATGATAAAATTCTCTCATCGACTTCACTACTTGGGCTAAACAAACTCCCCAAAAGCTTAGCTGTGATTGGTGGTGGTTATATTGGCTGTGAATTTGCCTCTTGCTTTGCAGATTATGGCATTGAAGTTCATATTTTAGAAGCTCTTAGCTCAATCATTTACGCTCAAGGTGCTGATTTAGCATCAGCTTTAACTCAGAGCTTTAAAAGTAGAAAAATCAACATTCAAACTAATGTGATGGTTGAAGGTGTTGAAAAAACAGCGTCTGGTGTGACTATCAAAATTAAAGATCAACCCTCTTTATCTGTTGAAAAAGTACTCGTTGCCATTGGTCGAACATTAAATACAGATAAAATTGGTTTAGAACATATTGGACTGACTACCCAAAAAGGGGGAGTTATTGGTGTAAATAGCCATATGGAAACAGAAGTCAAAGGCATCTATGCTATTGGTGATGTCACGGGCTTGGCTATGCTTGCTCATGTCGCTTCACATCAAGGACTCGTTGCTGCAGCTCACGCTCTGACTGGCCATGGGAAAATGCACTATAATGCAATTCCAGCTGTTATTTTCACAAATCCTGAAATTGCAACAGTTGGATTATTAGCGCATGAAGCTGCTGCTAAAAAAATAGATTATAAAGTGGCCAAATATCCCTTCTCAGCTTTAGGAAAATCACAAGCAGCTATTGAAACAGAAGGATTTGTTCAAATTGTTTTCGAAAAAACAACAGGGCAAATTTTAGGAGCCCAAGTGATCGGTCATGAGGCTTCTGCTTTAATTGCAGAGCTTGCTTTAGCGATCAACTGTGAGTTAACTATTGCTGATATCATTGAAACAATTCACGCTCATCCAACCGTTGCTGAAGCTTGGCTAGAAGCTGCGCTGATTGGCAATGACACCCCATTGCACTTTCCACCAAAGAGGTCTAAAACATGAGCTCATTAGACTCTTTTGATCCCAAACCTAAAATCAAAAAAAATGTTCTGCCCATGTATTCTGAAGAGCCCTCAGAAGATCAAGTGGTCGGACCTGGCCGTTTTCCATCGTGGCTACATCGCAAACTTCCGAAAGGAAATTTACTATGGGATACGAATAAGATTTTAAGTAAAGATCGAGTCCCAACTGTCTGTGAAGAAGCTAAATGTCCCAACTTACTGGAATGCTTTTCTAAAAAAACAGCGACATTTTTAACTCTGGGTAAAGAATGCACAAGAAATTGCGGTTTTTGTGATATTGACTTTTCTGCCACTCCAAAACCACTAGATCCAGGTGAGCCTAAACAAGTAGCGCTTGCTGCTAAAGAACTTGGATTAAAGCATGTTGTTTTAACGATGGTTGCAAGAGATGATTTAGCAGATGGCGGAGCTGATCAACTTGCCAAAATTATCTTAGCTGTTAAACAAGAAATTCCTCAGTGTACAATCGAAGTACTTACTTCAGACTTTGCTGGCAATACCGATTCTTTAGACACTATTATGGCAACTGAGCCAAAAATATTTAACTATAACTTAGAGACTGTCAAAGAGCTCACCCCTAGAGTGCGCCATAAAGCAACTTATCAAAGAACACTCGATACGCTTAGCTATATTAAGAAAAAATCCCCACACATCTTAGTGAAGTCAGGAATGATGCTCGGTCTTGGAGAGACTTTAGAACAAGTGCACCAAGCGCTGCACGATTTAAAACTGGCTGGCTGTGACATTGTCACTATGGGCCAATATCTACAACCCAATCCAAAAAAATTACGGGTAAAAGCATTTATTACTCCTGAGCAATTTGAAGCTTATGCTCAATATGGTCGCAGCATTGGAATCAAATATGTCTATAGCGGACCTTTTGTGCGCTCGAGTTATAATGCTGATTTAGTACAAAGAAAATTTGAGGAGAGTGTTTAATGTCATCATTTGTCGATTTACTCAAACAACTTAATGATCCTAAACCAGCATCTTCACAAAAAGAAGAGCTACAACATCATGACTCTCATGAGCAGTTTCCCCTCAGCGATAATTATGAAAGCCAAATTATCATGCATCGGAATGCCCACTTTGGTGGACAATTTTCATTCATGATCGATTACTACCGCAGTGAAAATGTGGGAGCTGTTTTAGATTGTGATCTTAAAAGTATTCAAAAGCTCGCCACTTTAGAAGAAAAGCTTCATGAAGACATCGCTCCATTGAGACTGACTTTAGAAGAGATGGAAAAAGTGGATAAAGTGTTAGAGCTTTACCAAGGATTAAAAAAACTTCACAGCCAATCTCAAAACGAAAACTCTATCCCCACACTTTTGACCAATCTGATTTTAACTGAAGAAGAAATTCCTGAGCATGAAATTGATGCTTTAGCTGCATCTGAAAAAGCACTGCCGTATTTGCTAGATATTCTAAGAACAGAAGAGTTGTATGATCCCCTCTATCCAGGATATGGAAGAACGCCGATGCATGTGGCTCAATGTCTTGGAAAAATGAAATCAGAAAAAGCGATTATCCCTCTTTTTGAAAGCATGCATTTTGATAATTTTAACTATGAAGAAAGTGCCATTTCAGCTCTTGTGCAAATCGGAAAGAAAGCTTTTGATTTTCTTTTACAAGTTTTGCAAAACCAACCGTTTACTTTAGACAATGAAAAAGCTGCTGTCTGTTTAATTAACTTTAAAGAGAGTGAAGTGCTTGCTAAAACATGCTTAAAGCTGCTACAAAATTTTGAGTGCTTAAACTACCCTAACTTAGTGGTGCATTTGATTTTAGGTTGTGCAGGACTAAAAGATAAAAGTGATATCGAATTGTTTTCTAATCTTAAAAATCAGCTCCCACCGATGTATAGCCCTGATTTTCAGTATATCAATTCAAAATTGAAAAAATTAAAATAGCTTAAGCTGCTTCTTGTTTTTGTGGAATCTTAACCACAAAACCTTGAGTTTTGATCTCTTCTTGATAGAAAAGAGTTAACCCTACAAAGAGCACTCCAAGACCGATCCAAAGAGGCCAAGAGATCACTTCGTTTAAGAAAAACCACCCAAATAGAGCTGCAAAAAATGGGGTTGAAAACCCAGCAAAAGCCATAAAGGTTGCCGAGTAGCGCTTCAAAAGAAACCCATACAAGTTATAAGCTAACAGATTAGACACAACAAGCAGTGCTAATGTTGTCTTTAAATAGCCAGTCATATCGACAATAGGAAGTGGATTCCAGCTTTCGCTCAAATAAGAATGTCCAAGTGTGACTAGTCCACCTATAAGCATTCCAAGACCGCTAGTTACAAAAAGACTGATGGTTTGATGAGCGACAGATTTTCTTAAGAAGATCCATCCGAGCGCCGAGGCAATGGTTGCTCCAATTAAAACAAATTCAGGCCAAGAAAAAGTGAATAGATATCCTACCTGATCAATAGAACTACGTTCAAAAATAATGGGTAGTAATCCGATAAATCCAAAGGCAAGTCCCCACCATTTTTTTTGACTCATCGACTCTTTTAAAATTAAAAATGAGAAGAGAGCGCTAATAAAGGGGGTCCCGCTATATAAAAAGCAGGTTTTAGCTGAAGTAAGGTACTGTAGAGACCAAAATTCACAGGCATTAGTCAAGTAGATCCCAAGTATGGCAAATAAGACAATGCTAAGCCATCCCTGAAGGGGCATTTTGAAGCTTTTGCGATCTCTAATCAACTGAAAGACAATTAATATGATACCAGCCAGGGCCATCCTAGAGCCGACGATAAACAAAGGAGAAGCGTAGCTTAAAGATACTTTCCCAATGGTAAAGACGCTGGCAAATAGAGCATAAAGGGTAAAAACTAAAACCATTGTATCTTCTCTTTTATTTAATTTTAATTGGCTAATTTAAACATTTTATAAATAAAATTAATTTAAATCAATTATTTATAATCCCCACAATAGAGCAATATAAACCCCATATTTGTAAAGAAATTAATTGAATTAATATTTTTTAAAATTATTTGTATATCATAACGTATCAACAGAATCCGCAGCTGTTGCTATATCCGTACATATCAAAGTCTGGGATAGGTAAAGTGGATTATAATGACGAAAAAGATCAATCACTAGACCCACAGTCCTAAAAATAGCTGAACCTAAGGCTGGAGGAATAGTGATCGAAAACTGCATTCTGATTGTCAACCATTCAGCATGAGTAATCCCTTCAGGCTTTTTAAAATAACAGCCCGCTATTAAAGTCCCTAACATCGTCGGTGCAACACAGTAACAGCCCAAACGAAAGCCGTTGTCCCTTCCCGCTTCCCAATATGAGTAATCAATTGGTGTTGAAGAATTATAGGTGCAAATATCCATCTTAAACCAAACCTATTTATTATTTTTAGTCACATCAATGCAATAAAATGTCTGCGCGTAATAACTTACATAATCTAAAAGAGTCCCAAGTGCTTTCCCGGCAATCCAACCAATAGCTGGAGTAGCTATCGCGCCCAATCCCAAAACCTCAAATGCTTGAAGGCGATAATTCACATCAGGTTTAGGATTTTCAATAGCTGCCATTCCAACACCAAAGATAAGAAATATAGGAGTAGCAACTGCACCTACAGCTAAACCTGCATAAAAGCCATAATTTTCAAGCGTTGAGGCATAGTAAGGGATAATGGGTTGTGAGGAATTATAGGTACAAATTGTCATTTTAAGTCTGGGCTAATTTTTATTAATATCTGTGCAAACAAGTCTTTCCGCTTTAAAAATGGCATAATCTACTATCGTTCCAAATACTCTGCCCGCAACTAAGCCAATAATTGGAGGAGCTAAATAATACCCTACAGTCATTTTTGGCACTTGATGCCTATTGCCAGTGTGTAGTACGGTAAAATCAATTACTGACACTACCGCATTCATAACACGCAGCACAGGAGTAGTTATTACACTTACAGCTGCACCTGCACAGATGCCATAATTTTGAAACGCTGAAGCGTATTCAAAGCCCATAGGTTGTGAGGAATTGTAAACACATCCTGAAGATATACTCATCTTAAATTTTCCTTATTAAAATCATAATCGTACCAAAAAAAATTCAGGATTAAAAGGGGCTTTCACTAGCAACATCTACACATTTGAAGATCTTTCCCAAATGAATAATTTGATCTAGAGCAATACCCAAAATAACCCCTCCCACCACACATGGACCCACAACAATAGAAAGAATAGCTGCGCCAAT